>JALXCS010000077.1 GCA_026990815.1 Methylomonas sp.
AAAGATTTACTATGAGGTGGAGCTTCCTGTTAAACTTGATACAAATGGTTCAAATCCTGAATTAATAAAAGCCCTTTTTGAAATGGAACTTCTTGATAGGCTTTCCATTGACTTTAAAACCTCTCCTGAAAGGTATCACGAAGTAGGAGGAAATTTTGAAAAGGTTAAAAAAACCAAACCCACTAATTTTGATTGAACAATTCCATTCTGGAAATTCCGAAAGCTAGGTAATAATTTTAAAACTGCTATATTCATTTGATTGTTTCTGACGCTAAACCAGCAAATACTTATAAGCTATTTCTCACTGTGAGATATTGTACCGTTTCTTGTCAAAATTCGATCTGACTTTTGCAATAAAATTCAATTTTTCAATCAACTCAGCTATTAGTTGTCGAACAAATGAGATTTTCAAACAGAAAAATTGTTCTAGACTTATCATCTGTAACAACAGAGAATTAACAGGGTAATCGAATCGTTACTATGAACAAGACAAAATATTTAGTTTCAATCTCGACACTTCTATTCACCATATTTTCCTCACCAGAAACAAATGCCAAAAAACTGTACAAATATCAGGATGAAAAAGGTATTTGGCATTTTTCCGATAAGCAGCCGGAAACCGATTTAAAAGTTGAAGTACGGCAAATGAAGGTGGCGAAAAAGAAATGGGTCTGGATTGAAACGGAAGGGCCAAAAACGGAGCCGGATTTTTATATACAAAATACCTTTTACGGCCCTATCGAACTAAAAGTCAGCCTGCATTCTAAAAATAATATCAAGACTGCCCCCCCATTACCGGAAAAATTTATCATCCCCCCGGGAAGATCGGGTAAAATATTTGAAATAAGACCGGCAACCCCATTCCAACCATGGGGTTATGGCTTACAATATAGCTATGTTATCGGTAACCCCAAAAGCAAACATGATTTTTCGCATCTTTATCTACCACCGATAGCTCCTGGCGCCGCATTTCAGGTAACCCAAGGCTTTAATGGCAGCTTTAGTCATCACGATGAACAAAACAGATATGCAATAGATATCGCCATGCCAATAGGAACACCCATTCATGCCGCCCGTTCCGGCGTGGTTATGAAAGTAGAAAATGATTTTTTCAGAGGCGGCATAGACAACAAAGCCTATCTGTCGCGAGCAAACAGCATTAGGATCCTTCATGACGACGGGTCAATGGCAATTTATGCCCATCTGGAACTGGAAAAGGCCCAGGTTTATCCCGGCCAAAGAGTCCATGCTGGACAATTGATCGCCTACTCGGGAAACACCGGTTTCACTTCGGGCCCGCATTTGCACTTTGCCGTTCAGGTGAATAAGGGTATGAGACTAGCTTCCGTGCCATTCAAGTTTGCTGAAGACGATGGTAAAAAAGGGCCTTCCATTGGCAGCTGGCTAACTGGCGTTAAACCCACCACTATGCAGGGAGCCAGCCACGATTTTAGCGAGTTCCAAAAACCACAATAGTTTTTCCACGAGCAGTGATTTTTTGATCCTGCTCTTCCAGCTCTTTTAAAACTCTTCCCGCCATCTCTCTTGAGCAGCCAACAATCCGGCCAATTTCCTGGCGCGTAATGCGTAACTGCATGCCATCAGGATGAGTAATAGCATCAGGCTGCTTGCACAAATCAAACAAAGTCCTGGTAATTCGTTGTTTGACATCCAAAAAAGCAAGGTCCTGATAATTCCTTGTTGTAATCAGCAAACGAGAAGAAATTTGCTCGGCTAACAAAAATAGTAATTCAACCGCATATTCAGATAGCTCCCGGTGCAACATCTGTTTAAAGCGATCATAGCCGATTTCCGCCAATTGACATTTGGTCCGTGTTTTAATGGTAACCTTACGGATTTCCTGGCCTTTGAATACCCCTATTTCGCCAATAAAGTCATTTTTGTTCAGATAAGCCAGAATTAATTCTCTACCATCATCATCTTCAGCACAAACACTGACAGAACCTTCGACAATATAATACAGTCTATCGCCCGTATCACCCGGTCTAATAATACTGGTTTTTGCCGGATAACTTTTAATGTGACAATAATGTAAAAATTGCTGCAAAGCATTATTTTTTGCTGGGGTTTGGATGGTCAAGCTCATAATATCTGGAATATCCTATAATCAAATTATATACTTGCAATCGGAAAGATTTAGCTGACAAAACCGACTGCATGGCAGTACCAATTTCAAAAGTTTTTCGTTCCTATTGCTCATTACGATGCAATATATTTACCTAAAAAGCAATGTAATATTTGCAAATAGATGACTAAAGTCTAGACAATATATATTTTTTTTCAATAGCGAGGCAGGTATTAGTTATGGAAGTTCAAATCAAATGGGTGGATGGAGTGATGTTTGTCGGAGAAACCGAAAGCGGCCATGCCATTGTTATGGATGGCCCGCCAGATCACGGCGGACGCAATATAGGGATTCGTCCAATGGAAATGATCCTGCTTGGACTGGGTGGATGTTCTTCTTTTGACGTCATACAAATACTACAAAAAGGCCGCCATAATGTGAGCGACTGTGTGACCAAAATTTTAGCAGAACGGGTTGACAGTATCCCCAGCGTTTTCAGCAAAATTCATATCCACTTTGAAGTTACCGGCAAAGGCTTAAAAGAAGCCGCTGTTGAACGCGCTGTAAAACTTTCCGCAGAAAAATACTGTTCCGCCGCCATCATGCTGGAAAAAGCGGTTGAAATCACCCATGACTTTGAAGTTAAAGAGGGTTAAGGCAAGTTGAGCAAGTTACAACTTCAGGGATTCAACAATCTGACCAAATCACTAAGCTTCAATATTTACGATGTTTGTTACGCTCCATCCGCCCAACAAAAAGACTATATTGAATATATTGATGAAGCCTATAATGCCGAACGCCTGACCCAAATACTGAAAGGGGTTGCTGACATTATTGGAGCAACTATTTTGAATATAGCCCACCAGAATTATGACCCTCAAGGGGCAAGTGTCACCATGTTAATTGCCGAAGGCCACGACATCCCAAAAAACATGGCTTCCCAAACGCCCGGCCCACTACCCGATACGGTATTAGCACATCTGGATAAAAGCCATATTACAGTGCATACGTACCCCGAAAGCCACCCTGATAACGATATTTGTACTTTTCGTGTTGATATCGATGTTTCTACCTGTGGTCAGATTTCGCCACTTAAAGCACTCAATTATCTGATTCACAGTTTTGAATCAGATATTGTGATCATGGATTACCGGGTCCGTGGATTTACCAGAGATGTTGAGGGGAAAAAACATTTCATTGACCACAATGTCACCTCCATCCAAAATTATCTTGCAAAAGATACCTTAGCCAATTACCAAATGATTGATGTTAATGTCTATCAGGAAAACATTTTTCATACCAAAATGAAACTAAACAGCTTTGAGCTTGAATATCATTTATTTAATACCAAAGAGGAATTCACTGAACATCAGAAAAAAAACATGGAAAGTCAATTACTTAAGGAAATTAATGAGATTTTTTATGGTCGGAATTATTAAAGAATGAAAGCTACTCGGCTATCTCACTGTTTTTTTCTGCAAGCGCGTCAACAATCGAAAGATATTCTTCTTGCTTGGGCTGATAAAGAAAAATTGCCAACGCTGAAAGCACACCAAATATATAAAGTGTATTGTAATCATCTCCAAGGACAAACATGATAAAGCCAAGCATTCCGATGGTTCCCGCCGATATCATGGATACCAAAACCGTAAAAAAATATCGTCGTTCTGCACCAGCTTCACCCGGCACGGTCTGATTTAATCGAACCATGATAAAACGCATCAAATTGGTGACAGGAAAAGCAATTATGGCAAGTACATAAAAGATGGTTCGTATCAAAACCAACCTTCCCTGGCTGATTTGAAATATCCTTATTTGCTCCCAATAATAATGTGCAACAACCAAATAAACAACCAGGGTCAACAACATTAGCCCCATTAAAAACCAAAGCGACTTGAATACCGTATTAGCTTGCTTTGCCATTGAATTCTGCATGCTCACTCCTGATCATCATGCTGTTTTTTTCTGGCAAGCTCATTACGGTAAGTTTGGACTATAACTAAAAATGCCAAAAAATCGTACAAACCGTGGATAATAATGGGCGTTAACAAGTTTCTTTCACCCCCATAATCCATTGAAAGACCTAGAAATATGCCTACCAGTGCCGCCAGAACCGCATACATGGGAGTCACAGCATGGACCAGACCAAAAATAACATTGCTAGCAATCAGGCCTCCTGTCATCCCCCATGATAATTCCAACCACGGCTGAATTGTGCCACGAAACAACACTTCTTCCGTAATCCCCGCTATAGCGGCAAGAATAAACAAATCCGTCCAATGCAAGCGAACCATATTGGGTGCCAAAGTTTCAAGCAACGCCCGCTTGACCTCCTGAAAAGAATCGATCTGAATTTGATAAAGTGCCATAAAAAAAACAAATAACGGAATGGTCCCAACGGTGCCATAAAAAACTGCCATCTCGGAAAAATACAAGTTAGCGAAAGGATTAACATCAACAAACCACCCGATTACAAAAGCTATAACCAGCAAAGAGCCTTCAAAATAACAGGCTACCCTGAAAAAATTTTGCTCATTGATTGGTGAATTGTCCATACATTAAGCCATTAATAGTTGAAAAATTTAGATTATAGTTTACCGAAAACCAAGTAAAATAGCCGAAATTCACAGGCCCAAGGTTCTTTCATGTTGTGCTTCATTTATAAAAGTTCAAAAAAACCAGAACTTTATTTATTTGTCCCAGAAAAAGGCAATTTTTCTAATATTGATGAATTACTCTTTACAGAATTCGGTACCCCGGAATTTGTTATGGAACTAGAATTAACAGCTAGTAGAAAACTCGCCAGAGCCAATACCGAAAAGGTAATGGCCAGCCTGAAAGATAAAGGGTATTTTGTCCAAATGCCGCCAGTCACATTTAATGCCCCTGAAAAAACCCAATGATCCGGGCTATGCCTTTGGCAATGTCACTCCTTGCTGACCCTGATATTTCCCACCTCGATCACCATAGGAGACTTCACAAATCTCGTCTCCGCCAAAAAACAGCATTTGTGCAACACCTTCATTCGCATAAATTTTTGCAGGTAACGGAGTGGTGTTGGAAAATTCCAATGTTACATGCCCTTCCCATTCCGGCTCCAACGGGGTGACATTGACAATAATACCGCAACGAGCATAGGTCGACTTGCCCAGACAGATTGTCAACACATCACGGGGAATACGAAAATATTCTACAGTACGCGCCAAGGCAAAAGAATTGGGCGGAATAATACAGACATCGGATTTTACATCCACAAAGCTTTCATCATCAAAATCCTTGGGATCAACAATGGCGGAATTAATATTGGTGAAAATCTTGAATTCATCCGAACACCGAACATCATATCCATAACTGGAAGTACCGTAGGAAATCACTCGGCCCTGCTCCGACTCTCTTACCTGATGGGAAACAAAAGGCTCGATCAACCCCTGTTGCTGCGCCATCTGACGAATCCACTTGTCTGACTTAATGCTCATTGATTAATAACTTTTATCCGAAGCTGAATTTTAATGGCGCTTTTTTACCACAAACCTAAGAACCTGTTCAAGATCTACTAAGCGACTGCCAAGTATGGTCAGGCAGTGCTCGAAGTCCTCATTTACTGGTAAAAACTCCAGTCTGTGCCCAATTTGTCCTTTACCGGCAAAAAGCTCGTAACGAGTTTGAACAGGTATTTATGTGTTTTGCACAACAATATTTGGAAATTTATGGCTGTAGTCTTTGACTTGTATTGCCAACTTTCCGGCCATTTTGCGTGCGATTGATTGATAAATATCGGCAATTCGTCCATCTGGATCTGATGCCACTGATGGCCTTCCGGAGTCAGCCTGCTGTCGAATTAAAATGTCCAGAGGTAAAGCACCTAAAAAATCAACGTCATTTTTCTGGGCCATCATTTTACCGCCACCTTCGCCGAAAATAGGCTCTTCGTGCCCACATTGACTGCAAATATGAATGCTCATGTTTTCAATGATACCTAGAACTGGAATATTTACTTTTTCAAACATAGCCAAACCGCGCTGTGCGTCCAATAGTGCTATATCTTGTGGCGTTGTTACAATAACTGCACCACTGACCGGAATTTGCTGAGATAATGATAATTGTATATCGCCGGTCCCGGGAGGCAAATCAACGATCAGATAATCCAGATTCCGCCAGCGGGTTTCCTGCAATAATTGCTGTAATGCATTTGTTACCATCGGCCCTCGCCATATCATTGGCTGCCCCGGATCAATCAGATAACCAATTGAAATTGTTTGAATGCCATAAGCCACTTTTGGGTTCATGGTTTTACCATCATCACTGTTTGGGTGACCAGTCAAACCAAGCATGGTGGGGATACTAGGACCATAAATATCAGCATCCAAAATTCCGACATTACCTCCCTCCGTAGCCAATGCCAGAGCCAAATTGACTGCCGTAGTCGATTTTCCGACACCGCCTTTTCCTGACGCTACAGCAATAATATTTTTGATATTAGGAATTGGCTTTAAAGATTTCTGAACGCCATGAGAAATTATCTTGACTTGAGCATCAACTTTAATTTTTCCAACACCTGACAAAGCCTGCACCTGAGTTTTCACCCGGGAAACCAACTCTTCGAGACAACTCTTTGCGGGATAACCGATTTCCAACCTGATACTGACATCAGTACCGTCAACATTAATCGCTTTGACGTACTGCGCACTAACCAGATCAGCTCCTACATTTGAATCAATTACCGACTTAAGGCAATTTTCCACATCAGCTTCATTTATGGCCATTTGTTTCAATTCACAACTTAATAAACAATCACAGTATACCACTTGGTCTTTATGATACCGCCACTTTTAGAAACACTTTATGCTTTTATAAGCATCTGAATTTGGGTCTGATTTATGGCATAATAGTTGACTTATTTGTAATCCAAAACAAACCACCGCACCATGTCTGACAGAAAACTTCTGGTTACCAGCGCCCTGCCCTATGCAAATGGCCCCATTCATTTAGGTCACCTGGTTGAATACATTCAAACCGATATCTGGACCCGTTTTCAGAAACAGCAAGGAAATGAATGTTATTTTGTCTGCGCAGATGATACCCATGGCACTCCAATCATGCTGAAAGCAGATGCAGAAGGCATCACACCAGAAGAATTAATTGCCCTCGTTCAAAAACAACATCTGGCAGATTTCACTGATTTTGGCATCATTTTTGACAACTACCACAGCACTCATTCGCAGGAAAACAAAACATTATCGGCGCTAATATATCAACGCCTGAAAGAAGCCGGATTTATTGATTCTGCGGAAATCAGCCAGGCTTTTGACCCAGTCAAAAACATGTTTCTCCCGGACCGCTTTATTAAAGGCCAGTGTCCAAAATGCAAAGCCCCTGACCAATATGGCGACAGCTGCGAAGTGTGTGGAGCAACTTATTCTCCCACTGAATTAATCAATGCAGTGTCTGTCATTTCTGGAGAAAAACCGATAGAAAAAAAATCCCTGCACTATTTTTTCAAACTGACTGATTTCACTGACATGCTGAAACAATGGACAACAGCCGGTCATTTACAACCCGAGGTAACTAATAAATTATCGGAATGGTTTGAGCATGGCCTGCAAAAATGGGATATTTCCCGAGATGCTCCCTATTTCGGTTTTGAAATTCCCGATACTCCAGGAAAATATTTTTATGTCTGGCTGGATGCGCCGATTGGCTACATGGCTAGCTTTAAAAATCTATGTGACAAGGCCAATCTGGATTTTGATGAATTTTGGGGCAAAGACAGCAACGCCGAACTCTATCACTTCATCGGCAAAGATATCATTTATTTCCATGCCTTGTTTTGGCCGGCCATGTTGAGCGGCGCAGGCTTCAGAACACCGACTGCAATTTTTGCACATGGTTTCTTAACCGTGAATGGCGAAAAAATGTCCAAATCCCGCGGCACATTTATCAAGGCAAGAACCTATCTGGAGCACCTTAATCCGGAATATTTACGCTATTATTTTGCCGCTAAACTAAATGCCGGTGTCGATGACATTGATTTAAGCTTCGATGATTTTACCCAGCGCGTCAATTCTGACCTGATCGGGAAGGTAGTCAACATTGCCAGCCGCTGCAGCGGTTTCATCAAAAAACGTTTTGGAGGTAAATTATCTAGCAATTGCTCCGAACCTGAACTATTCAAGGAGTTTATCAACGCCAATAAAAAAATTGCTTCATTATACGAGCAACGCGAATTTGGTAAGGCCATGCGGGAAATTATGGCGTTAGCGGACAGGGCAAATCAATATATTGATGAGAAAAAACCCTGGCTGATAGCAAAAGATGAAAATACTGGCACAGAATTACATGAAGTATGCTCTATGGGCATTAACTTGTTTCGCATTTTGATTACTTATCTCAAACCAGTTCTGCCAATATTAAGCCATAACTCAGAGATTTTTTTAAATATTAATGACCAAGCTTGGCCAACGGAACTAACAATGCCGCTTCTTGATCATACAATCAATCCATTCAAAGCCTTGATGACGCGGGTTGAAAAGGAAAAAATTGATGCTGTTATCGAAGCCTCCAAAGAAGATCTAAGCAAGGAACAGACTGAAATCAAAAACTTTGAACCTATTGCCGAAACAATTGAATTTGATGATTTCGCCAAAATTGATCTGCGCATCGCCAAAATCATCAAAGCCGAGCTTGTTGAAGATGCGGATAAATTATTACAACTCACCGTCGATATCGGTGATGAAACCAGAAACATCTTTGCTGGCATCAAATCTGCTTATGCTCCGGAGGATTTAGAAGGAAGAATGACTGTCGTTGTCGCCAACCTGAGGCCTAGAAAAATGCGTTTTGGAGTTTCTGAGAGCATGGTGCTGGCTACCGGACCAGGTGGAAAAGACCTATGGCTTCTAAGCCCGGACAGTGGCGCTAAAGCGGGCATGAAAGTCAAGTAAACCCAATGCTTGAACAGCAATTTGTTTTCAATCAGATTCATATTGAAGCGGCACGAAACGCCTCTGATGACTTCAATTTATTTCATGACAAACGAAAATGGTTGCAAATCACCCATAACCCGTTTAAAGGTCCGATTGTCCTGGGTTTTCAACTAAATGCACTGATTGAATACCAGATACGATTGTTTCGTGAAGCCAACCATGAAGATAAAATCATAGAAGAAAACCGGCTTCGTTACAGTAATTATCAGATCACATTTGTCAATGCAGTCAGACCTGACAACCCAATTCAGCTGCAAATCAAAAAAACCCTGATTAAAACCATACCCGATTTAACCCTGACCAATCGCGTCATGATTAAGGCAAAAGACAAAACGGTTCTAATAGGCTACAAAAAAGAAACCCCGAAGCCATTATTCCTGGCTGATATTGATTTATCCAAGCTGCCCAATTTAAACGAATTTGCCGACCGCAGCAAAATTCCCGATACGCCATTTTTTCTGAAAAAGAAATACATGAACAATGGTAATGCCAAGAATTTTTTGTCCGGCTCGCTTGCCGAACAATCTGATTATTTTGATGAAATTGATGGTCTGGTCCAATATCCTGAAAGCTTCCCTTGCAGCCTGACATCCGGGGCTTTAATGGAGAAAGCACTGCTTGAACAACATGATTTCAAACGTAACCCAATGGTTTATACTTCACATGAGCTTTCCATTGACCGCGAATTACTCAGGGAACTTAAAAGTCATGATCAACTAATGATATTGGTACATCAACTCCCTGAGTCAAATACAGTCACTTTAAACAAAACAGGCATAAGATTGAGAGTTTATGATTGTTTTGGACTAATAAAAGACCAGCAAGTGCTATTCAGGGCAAAAATGCGCCTAGCACCTCTTGAAGAAATTCTGAACAATCTAAATCGAAAAAAATAATTTTTATCAATCCAGATGACATCGCTAATCGACCAAATTGATGCCATTTTGCCGCAAACACAATGCCAAAAATGCACATTTGCAGCATGCCGACCCTATGCCGAAGCACTTGCTAACGGCAGGGCTGATATCAATCAATGCCCGCCTGGCGGTCAAAAAGGCATCGAGGCGTTAGCCAAACTGCTTGGCGTTAAAACCAAACCACTGGCTCCAGAATATGGCGAAGAAAAACCGCTCCAGGTCGCTGTTATCATCGAAGAAAATTGTATTGGCTGCGTAAAATGCATTAAAGCCTGCCCGGTCGATGCCATTATTGGCGCTGCCAAACGAATGCACACGATCATCAGCTCCGAGTGTACCGGCTGTGAACTTTGTATTTCTCCCTGCCCGGTGGATTGTATTGTGTTGCGGCCGACAACTGAAGAAAAACTATACAACCCAGGTAAGGCCAGATCACGTTTTCAGGCAAAACTGCAACGCCTGGAACTTGAAAAACAACAAAAGACAGAGTGTGCCAGGCAAAAAAAAGCACAATTAGCAAAACTTATTTCGGCAAAAAATCGAAAAAAATAATGAACCAGGCTAAAAGGAAAGAATTTTTTGACCGACTGGCCAAGGCCATTCCAGAACCCAAAACTGAACTTAGATACTCGACTCCTTTTGAATTACTAATTGCCGTGGTTTTGTCAGCCCAGGCTACCGATAAATCTGTCAACAAGGCAACAGAGAAACTGTTCGCTGTCGCCAATACACCAGAATCAATCCTGGAACTGGGAGAAGAAAAGCTTAAATCCTATATTAAAACCATTGGACTTTATAACAGCAAGGCAGCAAATATTATCAAACTTTGCAATCTACTGGTAAAAAAACCTAACAGCCGAGTTCCACAAACCAGGGAAGAGTTGGAAGCTTTACCTGGCGTAGGCAGAAAAACCGCTAATGTAGTATTAAATACCGCCTTTGGTCACGACACTATTGCCGTTGATACCCATATTTTCAGAGTCGCCAATCGTACCGGACTGGCGCGCGGTAAAACGGTTTTGGAGGTTGAAAAAAAACTGGAAAAATTTGTCCCAAAAGAGCATAAGCACGATGCACACCACTTATTAATTTTGCATGGCAGATACACCTGTATCGCCAGAAAACCAAGGTGTCAAAGCTGTGTCATTGAAGATTTATGCGAATATAAAGGTAAAATTCTTGAATAACCTTATTTGTTAACCGGATAAAGCATTTGCAAATTACTCCGCATGGGTTTATAAATCTAGCCTAGGGAACTTAAAAGAAAACATAGTGTCAGATTTTCGGGTTTGATTTCGCTGAAATTCATACTCCGAAAGCAGAACACATCCCATCACTACATTGTTAATAATTTACACACAACAAAAACCTTGAGGAGAACTCATGAAAAAAATAAGTAAAACCCCTTTAGCCACCGCTATGGGCACCGCTGTCGTTTCAACATTATCTGCCTCAGCCGTAAATGCTGATGCTAATCCTTTCGGTATCTCAGAATTGTCTGAAGGCTACATGCAAACGGCGGAATACATCCCTTATAAAGGCTCTAATAAAAGCAGCGCTAGCAGCAAAAAAGAAATGACCTGTGGTGCTGGCATGGGAAAAAAGGAAGGCTCGTGCGGTGAAGGTAAGTGTGGAAACAAGATCGATGCCAAGAAAATGGAAGAAGGAAAATGTGCTGCGGGGATGAAAAAATCATCGGCCAAAACCAAAGAAGGTAAATGTGGCGAAGGCAAATGCGGTAACATGATGGACGGCGGCAAAATGAAGAAAGGCATGGAAATGTCTTGTGGAGCCATGATGAAAGGAAAAGAGGGAAAATGCGGCATGAAAATGAAAGAAGGCAAGTGTGGCGAAGGGAAATGCGGCAACATGATGGATGGCGACAAAATGAAGAAAGGCATGGAAAAATCTTGTGGAGCCATGATGAAAGGCAAAGAAGGCGAATGTGGAGCCATGAACAAAACCACAAAAAAAACCAAAGAAGGTAAGTGTGGTGAAGGCAAATGCGGCGAAGGGAAGTGCGGCAATAAAGTAAAACCTAAATAATGTAACTGCCAGACTCAGTTTTCATATACTGTCGTCTGGCAACATTACCCCTTTCTGATTATCCAAAGGCGCTAATTATGAACGTCATACAATCTCCGTTAAATGGATGTGGGCTGGGTTTGCGACGAAGCTTTCTCAACGAAATAGTTGAACAACCGCCCGAAACAGTCAATTTTTACGAAGTCGCACCGGAAAACTGGATTAATATCGGCGGCAAAATGGGCAAACAGTTTCGCGTCCTGACCGAACGTTTTCCGTTTATAGCACACGGCCTGTCCCTTTCAATCGGTAGCCCGGACCCACTCGATGAAAAATTTGTAAGATCCGTCAAATCCTTTATCGCCGAGCACCAAATTCGGCTTTACAGCGAACATCTCAGCTATTGCAGCTACGATGGCCATTTATATGATTTAATGCCTATCCCCTTCACCAGCGAAGCAATCACATATGTTGCTGAACGCATCCGGCGGGTACAAGATATTCTGGAGCAAAAAATCGCCATCGAAAATGTTTCCTATTACGCTGCTCCCGGACAGGAAATGGACGAAATCGACTTTTTCAATGCTGTCATTTCTGAAGCCGACTGCGACATTTTAATTGATCTCAATAATATCTATGTCAACAGTATCAATCACGGCTATGATGCGGAAGCCTTTTTAAAGGCTATTCCCGGCCGACGGATCGTTTACGCTCACATTGCCGGGCATTACGTTGAAGCCGAGGATTTTCTGGTTGACACTCATGGCGCAGAAGTTATTGATCCAGTTTGGAAATTACTGGGTAAAGCCTATGAACTTTATGGGGTATTTCCTACTTTATTGGAAAGAGACTTTAACATACCGGATGTGGCCGAATTGGTTCGGGAAGTCAAAACCATCAAGGCTGTTCAACAATCCTGGAAAAATCAACATGAAAAAAAATCTGCCTGATTCTTAATCGATTATTTTTTAATGAACTTCCAACACAAACAACACGAATTCACAGCACATATCCGCAACCCTAAAATTCATCCGGCTCCCGCGGATGTTAAACTGGACCGGATGGCGATGTACAGGTCCTTGCTGTTCAATAATATTGAAAGTTTTTTAGCCAGTAATTTTCCAGTCCTGAAAAAGATTATTCCGGAACAGCACTGGATGGATATGGCCCAGGATTTTTTTAGCAAACACAGCAATCAATCCCCTTATTTCGCAGAAATTGCCGAAGAATTTTTGAAATACCTCCAAAATGAAAGAATACCAAGTCCGGCTGACCCCCCTTTCATGCTTGAACTTGCGCATTACGAATGGGTGGAAATGGCAGCGACAATCGCTACCGAGCAATTACCGGGATCTACTTTTGATCCAGAAAGCCTGAATGAAAACACTCAAATAAAACTATCGGCTTTAGCTTGGCCTTTAGCTTACCAGTTTCCCGTTCATAGACTTTCACCTCAATTTCAACCAGATACAACACCGGATCAGCCTACTTTTTTGACTGTTTTCAGAGATCGAAATGACGAGGTCAGGTTCTTGGAAATACCTCCAATTACCTATCAAATGCTGGTTGGTGTTGAGGAAAATGAGAGCTTAACCCTGACAGACTGCATCGTTCAATTGAAATCGACATTTGCTGAAATCAATACTGACATTATCAAATCCGGAACCACCAAAACGATTAAGGAACTAGCAAAAAAAGATATTATATTTTTTGACTAATCACCTAAAACTAATTGTTTCTGCTCCGTGGAATATACACGCCATTTTCCAGCTTTATAAAAAACTGATCGACTAATGGATGACGAACCGCAGTTACGATATCACTTAGTTCCAGGTTCTGCTCAGCAACATAAGTTTGATGGGTGCCGTTATCAACCAAAACGTGATACCAGGGCTGATTTTTTGGGGGCCGGCTTAAAGCAACCTGCTGATACCACTCGTCACTGCCAAGATATTTAAAATCCACATCAAAAATAACGCCTCGATAATTAAACAAAACATGATGAATAATTTCCCCAATTGCGAATTTGGCTTGTTGCATTTATAGTCCCCTTAGAACTTGGCCAAGATAGTTAGGAGCAACCATCAGTTATGGGCGGACAGAGCTCAGAAACCTTAGTTTACTGGAGTAAATACGAATTTCGAGCACCGCTCCAAACTACAAATGGCAACCGCTCAATATATCTTGAACAAGTTCTTAAAAGTTTTTTCTAACTCCATATCATATTAATCATACACATGCGTACCGGTTATAGCCAATTACCTTTACATGGTGGCAAAGCCCCACAATGGCTGTTTCAAAAAATGACTCGCCTGGCAAGAGAGATCATTTGCCACCTGGTTGCAGAATACGGAGCAGAAGGGGCATTAAAACGATTGGCTGATCCCTTCTGGTTCCAAGCATTTGGCTGTATATTAGGCTTTGATTGGCATTCCAGTGGTATAACCACAACCACATGTGGAGCAGTCAAGGAAGGCATTAAAGACCTGTCACGTGAACTGGGTTTTTTTGCAGCAGGCGGAAAAGGTGCCATTTCAAGAAAAACCCCTCAAGAAATTGTCAGTCATTGCGAAAAGACCGGATATGATGCTGAAAAACTAGTCAAAGCCAGCCGCCTATCTGCCAAAGTTGACAGTTCTGCAATACAAGACAGCTATCAAATTTACCATCACGCCTTCTTTTTTACCCATTCAGGCAGGTGGTGTGTTGTCCAGCAAGGCATGAACGAAGCCAGTGGCATGGCCAGACGATATCACTGGCTGGGCGATGAAAATACCGATTTTGTAACCGAGCCTCATACCGCAATCTGTTGTGACCATCGAGGTAGAGCTTTAAATTTTGTCGCAAGGGAAAGTAAAATTTCAAGATCCAGAGTAACAGAAATTGCTTCTCAGCCAAATTTGGAAGTAGAAAAAGTCATGTTCCACCGCCCCGAGCTTATCATGCCTCGTCGCCACTGGGTTCGCAGTGAAGATATCAACCCCAAATATCTACATAAAATTTTACTGAAAACCTATGAACAAGCACCAACAGATTTTGAGAAATTACTTGCCATACAAGGCGTTGGTGCAAAAACATTGCGCGCATTGGCTTTAACAGCGGAATTAATTTATGGCACCAAAACCAGTGTTCGAGATCCAGCCCGTTTTTCATTTGCACATGGCGGCAAAGACGGAACGCCTTATCCAGTAGACAGAGAAAATTACGACACTACCATAGAAGTTCTTCATTCTGCTTTGAATAAAGCAAAGCTAGATCAAAGCGAAAAACGCGATGCGTTGAAAAGACTAACAAAATTTGCCGAAAAAACTCCACCAATTGATAATAAAAATTTGAAATAAAACCGTGTAAACTTACGTCAGGACCATATCAACAAATCTAACGTCGCAAGGTTTTATAACGAGCTTGGGAACCAAAAGATAGGTTTCTAAATTTCGATTATTCACAAACCAACTTATGAAAAGATATATTGCTTTACTGTCCAGATTGATAAAAATGCAATTGGGATTGTATTTTTCTGCAGCTGTTATCGGCGCCATCGTCGGAATTTTACTTTTTTATCCATTGTACGATTTTGTTTTTTACCATGAGCATGGCGTTAAAAACATGACTGTTTTTGAATACATCTCAAGTCGCCTCATCGATTCATTGCAAGGAAATACACCGACAAAAACAAGTTTTTTTGCAAAAGTCGGAATGGCTTTTGGAATAGTCCTGGCATGGATTTACGGCAAATTACATAAAAAATTAGCTCAAATCGAACAATTAACCACAGAACTACAACGAGATTTAAAATCATCCATACAGCAAGGCGAAGGTCCGTTATTGGAATTCAAATCCTCATTCCGCTGGGATTACCAAAATTCCTGTACCAATAAAAACATCGAAACAGCTGTTATTAAAACAATCGCTGGTTTCATGAACAGCTATACTGGCGGAACATTGTTGATTGGCGTTGCAGATGACGGCAAAATTTTAGGCCTTGAAAATGATTTCAAAACTTTAAGAAGAAAAGATCCTGACGGCTATGAACAGTTGTTGATGACAACCATAGCTTCCAGTTTAGGCGCACACTTTTGCCAGAATCTACATATTTTGTTCCATCTTGTTGATACTCAGTATGTCTGTCGAATTATCGTCAATCCGTCTGTATATCCGGTATTTTTTAAGCAAAACAAAGAAGCTAAATTTTTTCTACGCACTGGCGGAGGCACAAGAGACCTCAATATAGAAGATGCAACCGAATATATTTCACAAAGATGGCTACGCTAATTTAAAAAATATCGAAAAAGTCTAATTGACGTTTTGAGTTAAGCGGCATCATATCCACTCTTTCTGTAACCAGCTAATGCGATCAAACCGGTTCAAATGCACAATTTTATCCATTGAATTTACCAAAAGTAGATGGTAATTACCGAATTGAAATATCATAAACACTCTGGAGCTACAATAATGAAAACGTATTGGTTTAGACGTTTGTCAGCTTATTTTTTAATTATTGTTATGAGTCCCTTGCTGGGAGCTTGGTTAGCTGAAAAACCCATCAATAACTACATGGCCTTTCCTCCCATCCCTGAAGCAAGCCAGCCCCAAGCATTTTCCTGGATCGTATTTCTACTAATTACCCTGCTCATCATCACAAGTCTCAGCTTTTTTGTGGTAAAAATTGTTAGCATTAAAATTTCGCAAGCAACTGATCAGAAAAAGATCAAAAGCTTTCCATTTTGGGGTTGGTCTGGAGTTTTTTTCTTGCTTATTTTTTGGATAATCGCCTGGACTCGTTTGCCATTATTTGAATCAATCCAGAGATTCACTTTTACTCCACTGTGGCTTGTTTATATCCTGGTTATAAACGCTTTAAGCTTTCACAGAACCGGTCATTGCTGCTTGACAGACCGAACCGCCTATTTTATTTGGTTATTTCCTTTAAGTGCTGCTTTTTGGTGGAGCTTTGAATACCTCAACCGCTTCGTTTCAAATTGGTATTACATTGGCGTTAGCGATCTTAGCCCATGGCAATATTTTCTCCAATGCACTTTGTCTTTTTCAACCGTGCTGCCTGCCATCCTTTCAACAAGTGAATTGTTAAATACTTTCCCCCGCATTAGTAACGGGTTGGACACATTTCCAAAATTTCACATTACCAAACCTCAGTTTTGTGCGTGGTTCTTAATAAATATAAGTGTGAGTGCTCTAATGGGACTTGCCATTTGGCCGCAGTATTTATTTTCTCTGGTTTGGCTTATCCCAATTTCATTAATAACAGGCTTACATTTATTAACCGGACAGCCTCCTTTGCTAAGCGAAATATCTACTGGTAATTGGCAGCGAATCTGGAGGCTCGCTATCGCTGGACTCATTTGCGGTTTTTTTTGGGAAATGTGGAATATCAATAGTCTTGCCCATTGGAAATACAACGTCCCCTATGTTCAACATTTCATGATTTTTGAAATGCCGCTGATCGGTTATGCGGGATATTTGCCATTTGGAATTGTTTGCGGTCTATTTGTTGACTTCATCATGAAAGAAAAATAAATACTCGCCATGCCAGAAAATATGGTTCTAATCGGAACATCGGGCTGGCATTATCCACACTGGTCAGAATGTTTTTATCCAGCCAAATTGCCAAAATCAAAATGGCTAGCATGGTATGCAAGTTATTTTTCCTGCTTTGAACTGAATAACAGTTTTTACAAGTTGCCAAATATTAAAACTATTCGGCAATGGCTGGATCAAACACCCGATAATTTTGTTTTTGCACTTAAAGCCAGTCGGTTAATGACACATCTAAAAAAGCTCAAAAATTGCCAGGAGATTCTTGACAATTTCCTGGACAGCATTCGTCATTTTGAAAACAAATTAGGTCCTATACTCTTTCAATTACCGCCGCATTGGCACATCAATACCGAACGTTTAGAAGCCTTTCTTGAATTATTGCCGCCGGAACTAAATTACGTTTTTGGATTTAAAGACCCGAGCTGGCACAATTTCGCTCTCCAGAAATCATAACTTCCAATATTGTTTATATCCGGCTGCATGGTCCCGATGATGCCTATTGCGGATCTTACTCGCATACGAACTTGCAGACCTGGGTACAGAAAATCAAGCAATGGAGTTCCGAAAACCCGGATCGTCTATTTATTTGATAATGATCAGGCAGGCTATGCAGTCGATAATGCGCTGACATTAAAAGCGCTTTGCTCAGAATGATATAAGCAACCGAGAGCAACGAAGGACTAATTGCGAAATCGGTCTCGCTTTCAAACTTCTATGACGTTTTCGAAATCCACTTGTGGATTTATTAGAACTTTATTAATCAAATTTTGCCCATATATTATAGGTAAGGAGTATTTAAACTCTTTTTTAAAATTATAAATTTTAAATACGGAGGGAGACATTATGAAATTAACGTGGATAGTGGTTGCTGATAGCAGCCGTGCGCGCATTTTAAATGCTAGAACAGCCTCGAAAATAGAGGAGATAATGGATTTTGCTCATCCTGAAGGACGCTTGCATGAACAGGAATTGACTACCGATTTACCGGGTAAGGATGCCAATAAAGGCGCCGCGGGGAAACATGGGTTTCAAGATAAAATAGAGCCAAAACAGCAGGAAGCAATTGATTTTGCCAAACAAATTGCCAGGTATATTGACGATGCCTTGGACGAAAACAAATTTGAGCAATTAATGATCGTTGCAGAGCCTTCATTTTTAGGAATTTTCCGCAAACAGTTATCTGATGAAGTGAGAGATCGAATCAGCTTCGAACTTGATAAAAATATTACAACTCATAGCGTTGATGATATTTGTAAACACTTGCCATTGCCTTTTTCTAAATTTTAAATGGCTTGTCAGTCAGTAGGTATAACACCAAATTGGAAAAGATGTCTAAATGAAGGTCATCCAAAATGCGGAGGTTCAAATGAAAATAAAACCTAAAGCTTTTTTACTACTTTTAAGTCTTACCTTGTTTTGCTACTCCATAGCAAATAAAGCCCAAGATTCCAAACAGCAAATAAAAAAAACTGAAAATCAAACATTGAACCAATCACCAAGTAAAGAAAGAGGTAACCCCATGTCCATGACTATTAAATCTTTAGTTTTTAAACATAATGGCGAAATTCCTAAACAATTTACATGCCAGGGTCAAGACATATCACCTGCATTAACCTGGTCAAACCTTCCTGAAAACACCAAAAGTCTGGCGCTTATTGTTGATGACCCTGACGCACCTGACCCGGCTGCACCGAAAATGACGTGGGTCCACTGGGTTTTATACAATATCCCGCCTGATGCATCTGGATTACCTGAAGCTGTTTCAGCTGCAAACTTACCTGCAGGGACCAAGCAAGGACTGAATGACTGGAAAAAAACTGGCTACGGCGGGCCTTGCCCTCCTATTGGCCGGCATCGTTATTTCTTTAAATTATATGCACTTGATACTGTGCTTCCTGATTTAAATCAACCGACAAAATCCGAGCTGGAAAATACCATGCAAGCACATATTCTGGACCAAACTGAACTCATCGGAACTTATCAAAAACATTGATAAATCCAGCTAAAATACCGCTATCAGACGAACAGCGGCGTATAGTTACCGAAGCAGTCAATTCCGGTATTGATAGTTATATTGCCTCAAGAAAAACCCAGGTGCCAGAATTTGTTGAACGCCATTTTTCCTTCAAAGGAGCGCTACAACTTCACCGAAAAGCGCTGGGCAACGATATTATCAAAGCGCCTCTAAATCTATTCTGGCTTATCCCGCTGACAATTGGCAAAGCTACAGCCCATCTGTCAGAGAAAATCGGCTTGGAAGGATTAGCAAAAATTTTAAAACGTTTGCCACCAGGATGGGAAACCGATGTTCAGAAAGAAATCAACTGGCTTATCTATACCGAACTTCTTGAACTTCCATACAAACAAGGTGAACGTGAATCGAAAAAAGATGCCCTGCTGGAGGAAATTTTACGTGATCCTGCCCTCAACGAAATGCTGACTGGTTATTTAGATCAGATAAAACAAAAATCTAATGACCCGAATTTCCGCAAAACCCTGGAGCGCAACCTGCAAGAGTATGCAACCGGCCGCGTTGCTGTTTCAGAATTAGCCAACAGTCTGATCACTCTATCAGCTAACTTGGCTGCTTTTCATAAAGCCGCGCCTGGAGCGCTGACCAGCGGTAGCGCTCTTGCCGGAATCATTGCCGAAAAAATTGCCATTTCCCAGTTTTGGCTTGGCCCGGCATTGGGCGCCTGGTACTACACCATCTTTCCGGCAACCGCTTCAACAGGTTTAATCGTTGCCGCGACAGGATCAATTCTAGCGGGTCTGGCCTTACTCAGTACCTTAACCGGTGTCATCACTGATCCATTACAAGCCAAACTGGGATTGCACCAAAAACGGCTCTACAAATTTCTGGATGCACTGCATGCAGAACTTAAAGACTCCGCTAAAACCGACTACCGGCTTAAAGAACAATACATTGCCAGAGTCTTAGATATTATTGATTTGTTAATGGCTGCTTTGCAGCGTTGAGTAGCTCCATGCTTATCCATTTGTCTTATTTCATGAGTAGAATATTGACTACCTTCAGTTCACCATTCAATTTTATTCCAAGACGAAGTGCGCGGGCAGATTCTGCCTCATCTCTTCCTGGAAAAAACAAATAACCATAGGCCAACTCACCTTTCCCTACCTTTTCATTCCGCAAGGAATTTTGACGTAGATCCTGTCGTATTTCAGAATCCAATTTTTCATGACGGCTACCGCCGCCATACAGTGCACCAAGGCTGGCGCCAACGGCTGCACCTTTGGCAATACCTTCACCAATATCATTACTCAAAACACCAATAGCAAAACCCGCCACAGCACCTGCAGCACCTAACAACACAGAAGGTTTGACAGCGCCTTTAAATGTTTCACCAACTTCGACATTACTTTTGATGCGCTTATAAGCCTGCTCAGCCGTTAGCAAAGGCCAAGCTTGTCCTTGCTCATCAATCAGAAATGTTTGGCCAGGATCAATCTCAACAATACTATTACTCTGGTTATCAATAACAAGCCGAACTGGAAGCAACCCAGTGCTGCGAATATCAAAACCAAAAACTTCCTCAGCCTTATCCTCATCCACATAGGGATATGCAACCAACTTAACCCCCATGATATCGACTGAATTTGTTTGGGCAGAAGGTAATGGGACAGGTGCAACCTTCTCTCCATAAATACTACAGGCAGCAATACCAAATAGAAAAATTGTGAATAAAAAAGCCCTTCTTAAAAGTAAACACCAACGATGTCTCACAGTAGCCATTCTTAGTTTTTGCATTGTTTTTCTCCAGAAATGGGGAGCATTGTTTTTTTCAGTAGACTCCATTCATGGCTACTTGTTCAAGATTATTTGGCTTTACTCGGCCATAAATTGCTTAACAAAAACTGGACATCTCTGGGTGCAATTTACACCTTGCTTCGATTACAAATCCATTTTACGTTTTGATTTTTTTATCGGGCAAATCCATTGATTCAGTCTCATTCCATGTTGAAAATGGAAAAGGCAACTCCTCAGTATTAAAAGTTAAAAACAACCATATATGATAAACATAGGCCGACAATTTTTTGCTCAAATCTAAAACATTCTGATTAATATTGCCGGTCAATAATGAATAAACCACCTGTAACAACACAATAAGCCAAAGGATAATTCTAACCACCCCCATGATGGCACCAAACACAATAATAAAAAAAATCCGTTTCCAGGTACTGATTCTCTTCAGGTTTTCATTAATTTCTTGATCGATTTTCATAGCTAATTACCCTCTATTTATTGAATTTCCGATGACTGATGCGAATTATTAGTAATCATTTCCTTGATTTGACCTTTTGAATAATGAATAGCAGATTGACTGCCAATTAAATCCTGTCGTATCTGTACTGTTAAAGAGCCCAACGCATCAGAAAGGATCTCTTTATCACCACTAAAACTTTTATCTTGTGAAATTTTTGAAACCACCTTCAGAAAATTTTGATACTCGTTCAGAACATCCGGGGATGCAACGATTGCTAATCGATGCGTAATAAACTGCAAATTGGTCAATTCTTTATCTGTAAACTGATCGACCAATGACATTTGTTCAATCAAATCAAGCAATTTTTCATAAGTCCTGGCTTTAAGATCAAGAAATTTGACGCTCTGCTCTTTTTGTATTTCTACCGCTGTTTGCTGATTTAACAACAGCGCCGTAATAAATATAGTAGCTACTGTTCCTAGAATAATTAAAACTATCTCTTGGGTAAAAGGAGTATCATCTGTCACTTTATAAGCATATCGAAGATAGGCATAACCAGCTACCAGTGTCATCAAAGACAACAACAAAAATACAATTTGTGTAGATTTTTTACTCAAAATTCAATCTCCATAGACCCCTGATAATTAATAAGCTCTTGTGACACCAAACCTAATAAGTCTTTCTAAAACCTTCTTCCAATGGCAAAGATCTGGATGAGGCGAGTTTAGAATTAATTATCGGAATTGGTATTACACCTGTTATTAAAGCCTCCGCTCTTGAATCTGACAAAAAAAGCACCATTACTAATTTGCGCTTTAGAAAATCAGTTTTCGAAAACGACGACGATAATTATAGCTTGATTGTATACGATTAAACTTTCAAATATAACTCAATGAGTTCAGTCAAGCAGGACCAACAAAAATTGATTTTTCAGCTATTTCCGTAAAACACAATAAACAAAAATTGAGGGGGAAAATATGGCCCAAAAAAACAACTATCGGCAGACTTTTTTAATAATCATCCTGCTGCTGATTGCAGGCCCCGCCGGTGCAAAAGAACTATCAACCCAAATCATTCATCAATATTCCAAAATTGATCCGTTTTCTTTCATTTTACTGGAATTTTGTGCCGTTGTTACACTCGCCGTCATTGGCCATATTATTTCCAAACAATACCGTATTCCAACATTAGTCGGAGCTTTGGTTATCGGCATTGTAATCGGTAACATTCTTTTTTGGTTAGACTTGTCGCCGTTCATTTATATGCTAATGCATCTGGCTGATGCAGGCGAAATATTTAAAACCATATGGACTTCTGATTTATCTGTTGCAGAAACCATTATCCGATATTATGTCAACGACAACCCTGAATCCAGTGAATTCGCAAACAGGCTCTCGCAAATCTTTACATCCAGCCAATCTCCCGCCCTAATTTTATTAGGTGTCGCCTTATGGATCATCTCTAATATTGGAGTATTCCTGATTTCCTTCAAGCTGGGCCTGGAAATTAAAATTCAGGAAATCGTTAAATCAGCTGAACCATTGGCCTACCTGATTTCCATTGCCGGTACTTTAGCAACATTTTTTCTGGGGCTAAGTGTTGTAAACTGGCTGCTCCCTGACATGGACATAGCGAAACAAATTTTTATTGCCGCCGCGCTTTGTACCACCAGTGCCGCAATAACCACTAGTATATTTACCAATGTTAGCCGGGAACAAAGTCGGGAGGCTAAACTAGTCATCAATGCAGCGTTTATTGATGATATTTTAGGAATCTTCTTTTTATCCTATATTGCCAATATTGTTTTGGGGGACACTCATACGATATCGCAAATGATCTCCTTACTTTTGTATTCTCTGATTGTTATTCTGGCAATATTTTTTCTTGGTCGATGGGTTACCAGGTATATCCCCAAAATATACAATTTTGATGAGCCTCACAGTCGGCTTCTGGTTCCGGTAATGATGGTGGTTTTTGTCAGTTTCCTAACCAACCTGTTTGATATAGGTATTGTAAGTAGTGCATTTATAGCTGGTCTTATTCTTAATGGCGTTCATGACAAGGTTGGCCTTATTAAAGATATTATTGGCTCATTGGAAAAACTGTTTGCCCCGATTTTTTTTGTTTTTGTGGGTATGCAGGTCAATCTTCGTCAGTTTCTTGATGGTGAGACAATCCTGCTTACAATCGCATTGTTAATGGCAACAATAGCCGGAAAAATCGCTGCTGGTTATATATCCAGGCAACGGTTTAATAATCTTGCAGTCGGCCTGGGCATGGTGCCAAGAGGTGAAGCAGTACTCATTTCCATCAGTATTGGTAAAATTCTCGGCCTGGTTGATGATTCCATTTTTTCTGTTATTGCCATTATAGTTTTGATCACTGATTTTATTGCACCGTGGGCAATCGATAATCTATCGGCAAAATACGAAGCAAGTGACTTTTTTATAAAAAGGTATTGAATTTGAAATTTCGTTAATATATGATTATACGAATATTAATATTTTAGTAAAATATGATCTCACCGACACAATTTTTTAAATGCTTATCAGATGAAACGCGTTTGCGCTGTGTTACTTTAATGCAGAAAGAAGGTAAGCTTTGCGTCTGCGAATTAACTACTGCGTTAGATTTGTCACAACCTAAAATATCCCGGCATTTGGCATCTTTACGCCAATGCGGTTTATTGCAGGACAGTCGGGAAGGGCAATGGGTTTTTTATCAAATTAATCCTAATATGCCCGATTGGACTGGGCCTTTATTAAAGAATGCATTACAAGCTGTTGAATCAACCACTGTATTTAAAGAGGATTTGCAACGGTTGCAAAAAATGGAAAACCGACCAGAATTTGTAGGTTGTTGCTAATTTTTTTAACCGCATAACATATGCTTATTCGCATATACCACTAACATTATAGGAGCTAAAATGAAAAGATTACATGTTCACCTTTCAGTAGGAGATTTACAAAAGAATATCGACTTCTACAGCACTATGTTTGGCTGTCAGCCGACTGTAAAGCATGACAATTATGCAAAATGGATGCTTGATGATCCACGAGTCAATTTTGCAATCTCAAATCGTAGCGCGAAAATCGGCTTGGATCATTTGGGTATCCAGGCAGAAGCTGAAACCGAATTACAAGCAATAAAACAACAACTGGATGCAACTCAGGCACCGATTGAAGAACAGCAAGGTGCGGCTTGTTGTTATTCGCGTTCGGATAAATATTGGATTATGGACCCACAAGGCATTGCCTGGGAATCATTTCATTCACTTGATCAAATTCCTACATTTAATGATCAGAAAGCAGCATCAGATGGTGAAAACCCGTATGCCTGCCGTCCGGCAGATAGCGGCAAATCATCTTGTTGTGGTTAAACCTAAATAAATCAGTTGAACACTAAGTTTTCCACTAACTTGATAACTTGTATGGGCAATTCAATTTACTATTACTCACCAAATGGGTGGGTGTATTTTCGCTTCACGGTTTTGTGAAAAATCAGGACGAAAAATCCGGCAGAATAGCTCTCGATAAGGACTATGGCCATTATCTTCGAGCTATTCTTTGTCTTTTTCGCCCTGATTTCCCACAAAATTCG
>JALXCS010000078.1:0-311 GCA_026990815.1 Methylomonas sp.
TTAATAGAGAAAAAATTTTGTTGCCTTTGCAACAAATTGTCAATGTTATAGAAAAACGACAAACAATGGCTGTCTTGTCTCATGTTTTATTGGCAATAGAAAATCGCCAATTAACCATGACAGGCTCAGATTTAGAAATTCAGATCATGGTTACATTACCTGTTGATTCAAGTGGAAATATCCAAACAACAATACCAGCCCGTAAATTTCTGGATATTTGCAGACTTTTGCCGAACCAAGCTAATTTGAAATTTCAGATTAATGATACAAAAGTCACTATTTCCTCGGGCAAGAGTCGTTTTTCTTTGAGT
>JALXCS010000078.1:321-25333 GCA_026990815.1 Methylomonas sp.
TCCTGGTTCTTACCCAGGTTTTCCGGAAATCGAACCCGAATACCAATTTACAATTCCATCGATACGATTTAAAGAAGCGTTATCAAAAACTATTTTTTGTATGGCGAATCAGGATTTTCGTTATTATTTGAATGGTCTGTCAATGAATATTGCAAATAGTACGCTTAAATTAGTTGCTTCTGATGGTCATCGAATGGCTTTATTTCAAGATGAAATTAATCAAAATACCGGAATTTCCAGCAAAATCATCATTCCCAGAAAAGGTATTCAGGAGTTAACTCGAATTTTAGAGCTTTCTGATAATGATGTTTCCGTTTCAGTCAGCAAGAACAATATTCAGGTTATCGTTGAAAATCTCTTTTTTTCTGCAAAATTGATTGATGCCACCTATCCTAATTTTCAGTCAGTATTCCAGCAGGAATTTCTTGATGCTATTCCAGTAAAAAAAGATGTCTTAAAAGAAGCTTTGACTCGTGTTGCTATTCTTTCTAACGAAAAGAGCAAAGGAATAACACTTTATTTTGATTCCGATCAAATTCAACTGACTGCCTTTAATCCTGAACATGAAGAAGCTGAAGAAAATGTGGCTGTTGAATACTCTGGTGAACCGATTAGGATATCTTTTAATGGTCAATATTTAATTGACGCACTAAATATTCTTGATTCTGATATTGTTTTTTTGATTATTTCTAGAGATTTTAGCTGTTGTTTTGTTGAGGAATCAACTCCTGCGCCCTATAGTTATATCGTGATGCCCATGACGCTTTAGTCAATATTGATGAGTTTGGAAAAACTTGACATTTATCGGGTAAGAAATATTGTCCAGGCTTCTTTATTACCTTCATCCGGCATTAATTTTATTTTCGGAAAGAATGGCAGCGGCAAAAGTGCCCTACTTGATGCATTGTTCATTCTTGGAAGAGCAAAGTCGTTTAGATCTAATTCTATCAAACAAGTTATTCAATTAAATCAGCCTGATTTAATTGTTTCCGCTAAACTTAAACACCATAATTCCACGACGACCTCGCTTGGAATTCAGTTAGGATTAAAATCGAAAACAATTCATCTAAATCATCAAGAAATATATTCAAGTTCGGAATTAGCCCATGTTTTCCCTGTCCAACTTATAACTCCTAAAAGCTATCAGTTACTTGATGGTGGACCTCAATTTAGAAGAGAGTTTATGGATTGGGGGGTATTTAATATGAATCATGATTTTTTAACTGTTTGGCGAAGTTTCAAGAAAGCTTTATTACATCGTAATGCATTATTAAAAAAACATGATTTAAAACAGATTAATGTTTGGAATCAGGAATTAGCCCAATACGGTACAATATTGACTGAATATCGTCAGCAGTATCTGATTCTGCTTGAGCCTTTTATTAGAAAAATTGCTGATATTTTTATTAAAATAAATAATCCTGAAATTAAATTTGTTACTGGATGGGAGAAAGGCTACTCCTATCTTGATTGTTTACAGCAGGATCTTGAAAAAGACCTGAAATTTGGATACACACATAGTGGACCACATCGTGGGGACTTTGTTTTTTACTCTGACGGCAGGATTGCGAAAGACTTTGTTTCTCGTGGTCAATTAAAGGCTCTAATATTGACTCTTAAGTTAGCACAGGTTCAATTATTTAAATCTGATTTATCTCAGGATATGTGTCTTCTAATTGACGACTTTAGCTCGGAATTCGATTCCATTAGTAGAAACAAGCTTTTGACTTTTTTGTCACAGCTAGATAATCAGGTTTTTATAACCACCAATGAATTCAATGAATTTGGAAATATTGAAATGGATGGGCAATACAAAGTGTTTCACGTGGAACAAGGCAAGGTTAAATTAATGTGATGTTTCACGTGGAACATCACAAAAAATAGGTAATATAAAACATGACTGGGAAAAATGGAGAATACGATAGTTCAAATATCAAAGTACTAAAAGGGCTTGATGCTGTCAGAAAAAGGCCCGGAATGTACATTGGGGACACTGATGATGGAACTGGCTTGCATCATATGGTTTTTGAAGTGGTTGATAATTCAATAGATGAAGCTTTAGCTGGTTTTTGTAAGGAAATAAAAGTAATTATTCATGCCAACGGTTCGGTTACAGTTTCGGATGATGGTCGGGGTATTCCTGTAGATATGCATCCAGAGGAAGGGAAAACTGCTGCAGAAGTAATTATGACAGTACTACATGCCGGCGGAAAGTTTGACGACAATGCCTACAAAGTATCTGGCGGTTTGCATGGAGTAGGGGTTTCAGTGGTTAATGCACTTTCAGAAGAACTGAAGCTTGAAATTAAGAAAGATGGCTTTGTTTACCGGCAACGTTATTTGAAAGGTGAACCTCAAGCACCGTTAGAAAAAATGGAAGCAACAGATAAGCATGGCACCACTATTACCTTCAAGCCGAGTTCTGAAACCTTTTCTGATATTGAATTTCATTTTGATATTTTGACAAAACGATTACGAGAGTTATCGTTCCTGAATTCAGGAGTCAAAATTTCTGTGATTGATGAAAGGAGTAATAAACAGGAGGTCTTTGAATTTGAAGGTGGTATCAGCGCTTTTGTTGAGCATCTAAACAAAAACAAAACGCCGTTGTTTGATCAAGTGTTCCATTTTTCAGCAGAAAAAGAAGATGTAGTTATTGAAGTTGCTATGCAGTGGAATGACTCTTATCAAGAGAATATTTTTTGTTATACCAATAATATTCCTCAACGTGATGGTGGCTCCCATCTTGCCGGATTTAGAGGAGCACTAACTCGCACTATTAACCAGTACATTGAAAATAGTGGTCTGGCAAAAAAAGAAAAGGTAACAGTTGCAGGTGATGATGCGCGTGAAGGATTGACGGCAGTACTTTCAGTAAAGGTACCAGATCCAAAATTTTCTTCACAAACTAAAGAAAAACTGGTTTCGTCAGAAGTTAAGCCTTTAGTTGAATCGACAATGAACGAAAAACTCAATGATTTTTTGCTGGAAAACCCAACCATTGCCAAAACTATAGCCGGGAAAATTATTGATGCCGCTCGCGCCAGGGATGCGGCAAGAAAGGCGCGGGAGATGACTCGTCGTAAAACCACGCTTGATATTGCCGGATTACCGGGAAAACTTGCAGATTGTCAGGAAAAAGACCCGGCAAAATCTGAACTGTTTATTGTAGAAGGGGATTCAGCCGGTGGCTCGGCTAAACAGGGTAGGGATCGTAAAACCCAGGCAATTTTGCCATTAAAAGGAAAAATTTTAAATGTAGAAAAAGCCAGATTTGACAAAATGCTGTCTTCTGATGAAGTGGGCACTTTGATAACTGCCTTGGGCTGCGGGATTGGTAAAGACGAATACAATATTGACAAGCTCCGTTATCATCGAATTATCATTATGACCGATGCGGATGTGGACGGCTCTCATATTCGCACTTTATTGCTGACTTTTTTTTACCGACAATTACCAGAGTTGATAGAGAGAGGTTATATCTATATAGCACAACCACCTCTGTATAAAATCAAAAAAGGAAAGCAAGAGCATTATGTGAAAGATGATGTCAGTTTAAATCAGTATCTGATTCAATTGGCCCTTGATAAGGCACAATTGTTTGCCAATGAAGAGACTCCTCCCATCAAGGGCCAGGGACTTGAACAATTGGCTGTTAGTTATAGCAAGGTATCCAGTATCATAAATCGTTTATCAAGGCGATATGATGAGACTTTTCTGCAACAGCTAACTGAGTTTAAATCGATTAATGAAGATACACAAAGTGATTCAGATAAATTTAGCCAATGGTTGAAGGAGCTGGAGGCTCTACTAAATCAAAAATCCAAGCGCACAGTTTTCACAATTGAATTGGAATATCATGATAAGGATGATTTCAGTGTTATCGTGAACAAAAAAATGCATGGTATTAACAAAACCATTATTGTGCAGGCCAATTTCTTCAATAGCCAGGATTATAAAACTATCGCTGAGTATGTGGGAAATACCTTGGATCTTTTTGGCGAAGAATCATTCATACAGCTTGGGGAAAGAAAGCAGTCGGTAGATTCTTTCAAACAGGCTTTTGACTGGATGATGAAAGAAATCAAAAAAGGCCAGCATATCCAGCGTTACAAAGGACTGGGTGAAATGAACCCGGAACAGCTTTGGGAAACGACATTAGATGCTGACAGCCGCAGAATGTTACAAGTCAACATTGAAGACGCAATTGCGGCAGATGAGGTGTTTACCACGCTGATGGGCGATGTTGTTGAACCACGCAGAGACTTTATCGTCAAGCATGCGTTGGATGTTGCCAATCTTGATGTTTAACAAATTAAAGACATGATTCAATATCCTTCAATTGATCCCGTTGCCATTGCCATCGGGCCACTAAAAGTTCACTGGTACGGCTTGATGTATCTGATCGGTTTTGCCGGGGTTTGGCTGTTAGGCAAAAAAAAAGCGGAAAAGTCTTGGTCGCCTATTAAACCCGAAGCCATGGAAGATTTGGTTTTTTATGGCGCCATGGGGGTAATACTCGGCGGGCGAATCGGTTACATCCTGTTTTACAATTTTCAGGCGTTTTTACATGATCCTGTCATCTTGATCAAAATCTGGCAAGGTGGTATGTCATTTCACGGCGGTATGCTTGGCGTATTTGTTGCCATGTGGTTGTTTGCCAAAAAACAAAACTGTTCCATGCTGCAACTAACCGACATTATCGCACCCTTAGCGCCTATCGGATTATTTGCCGGACGTATTGGTAATTTCATTAATGCAGAACTTTGGGGGCATACCACAGATGTTCCTTGGGCAATGGTATTTCCGGGTGGTGGCCCATTACCCCGACATCCTTCACAATTGTATGAAGCATTGCTGGAAGGTGTTCTACTGTTTATCATCATGTGGATTTACACCAGCAAACCTCGTCCGGTGATGGCACCCACAGGTATGGCAGTGATGCTTTATGGCTGTTTTCGTTTTTTTGTGGAATTTTTCCGCATGCCCGATGCTCACCTGGGCTATATATTTGCCGATTGGGTAACGATGGGTCAGATCTTATCCTTACCAATGATTATTATTGGGGCCGGGATGATCTTTTTTGCCTACCGAAAAAAAGCATGAAACAGTATTTGTCATTACTGAAAGATGTGCTGGAAAACGGTGTGATTAAAAGTGATCGGACCGGCACCGGTACCCGTTCGGTTTTTGGCCGGCAAGTTCGTTACGATTTGCAACAAGGTTTTCCTTTACTTACTACCAAAAAATTACATATCCGTTCCATTATCTATGAACTGTTGTGGTTTTTGCGTGGTGATACCAATATTCAGTTCCTACAGGAGAATGGCGTTACGATTTGGGATGAGTGGACGACAGAAAAAGGCGAATTAGGGCCTGTATATGGCGCGCAGTGGCGTAATTGGCTTGGAAGTAATGGCAAGGTATATGATCAGGTGATTTCGTTGCTTGACGGGCTTAAAAACAAGCCTGATAGCCGCAGGCATATTATCAGCGGCTGGAATGTTGCCTGTTTACCGGATGAAACCATATCCCCACAGGAAAATGTTAAGGCAGGAAAAATGGCTTTACCTCCCTGCCATTTGCTTTATCAGTGGTATGTTGCAGAAGGAAAATTAAGCGGTTCCTTGTATATCAGAAGCAATGATTTATTTTTGGGCAATCCCTACAATACCGCAAGTCTGGCTTTTTTTACCCATATGCTGGCGCAGCAATGTGATCTGGAAGCCGGAGAAATCATTATCTCCATTGGCGATTGCCATTTGTACAATAACCATATTGAGCAGGCAAAAGAGCAACTAAGCCGAGAGACTAGACCTTTGCCCCGATTTCAATTCAAACGTAAACCAGCCAGTATCTTTGATTATCAATATGAAGATTTTGTTATCACAGGTTATGATCCTCATCCCAGTATCAGTGCTCCTATAGCCGTATGAACATTTCCCTGATCGTTGCCATGGCCAGTAACCGGGTGATTGGTGCAGATAACAAAATGCCCTGGCATCTTCCTGCTGATCTTAATAAATTCAAGCAAATCACTTTGGGCAGCCCAATTCTGATGGGACGTAAAACCCATGAATCCATTGGCCGGGTACTACCAGGCAGAGACAATATCATCATTAGCCGTAATCCTGGCTATCAGGCGCAAGGCTGTCAGGTATTCCCAAGTATTGAAACGGCATTATCCAGTTTCCAGAAATGTCAGGAAATTTTTGTCATCGGTGGCTCATCGCTTTACGAATCAATGCTAGATAAAGCCAGGATGATTTATTTAACTGAAATACATGCAGAATTCTCTGGAGATACTTATTTTCCGGAACTGGATGAAAATAATTGGATTGAGGTTGAACGTAAGCATATAGATCATGATCCCGATGTTGATTTTTCCTATAGTTTTATTAAATTAATGCACAATACAAGTAATTGATTATAAAATAACTATTGGAAGATTTTGCTAACAATCAATAAATTTATTTAAAATTATAGGTTAGTAAAAAGACCGCATTTATTCAAATGAACGAATCCAGGGTATTTCTAGTCACCGGTGCGGCAGGAGCCATCGGGAAAGCCATTGCCAGAAAGCTGGCGGAAGTCGAAAATTCTGAAGTTGTACTGGTTTGCAGAAACAAGCAAAAAGCACAACTGACAGTTGATGAAATCGTTGATTATACGCGAAATCCCAAGGTTCGTTATGAACTTGCTGACCTCAGTCGGTATCAGGAAATCAGGGAACTGGCAAAACGCTGGACTGGGCCTTTGCAGGTATTGGTCAATAATGCGGCGATTACGCCAAGAAGCCGGCAGGAAACACCGGAAGGTATCGAGTTGCAATTTGCAACCAATGTGTTGGGTTATTTCTGGTTAATCAATGAATTTACTGATGTTCTCGAAACATCTGCGCCAGCGCGCATTATCAATGTAGCCAGTTATTGGGCAGGCGGTTTGGATATCAATGATCTGGAATTCAAAAAAAGAAGCTATGATAACGACAAGGCATACCGGCAATCGAAACAGGCCAATCGTATGTTAACTGCTGCATTTGCAGAAAAACTCGGTCCGGATGTCACTGTCAATGCTTGCCATCCGGGTGATGTCAATTCCACCTTGAGCAACAATTTAGGTTTTGGCGGTCATGAAACACCGGATCAGGACGCGGCAACCCCGGTATGGTTGGCAACCGATACCATTGGTCAGACAGTCACGGGAAAATATTTTGAACATTGTAAGGAAACAGTTTGTGCGTTCAGCCAGGATAGACAAGCAGTACAAAATCTTTATGATGCTTGTTTGAATTATGCTTAATTTATCTACTACAGATAGATAATCTTCAAAAATTTCTTATTTTTTACCGCGTACACCGGAACCGTAAGCTGGATTAGCGGAGCGTTATCCGGCATTCGAAACAAATGTAATGCGTTTCACTTTTACATCCTACGTGCCGGGTATTTGATAGGTTTATCGGCTCTGTGTTGAATAAAAAGGATTGTTTCTTTGTCGCCGATGATTTCATCCTTTAATTAACATAGAGCGGGTTTATTGACACAGAATTTTGAACGCCCTCGGCTTTTAGCCGGTGGTATGTTCACGGGGCTACTGAATTCGTCGGGAATTGTTCCGAAACACGTTAGGAAAGCGCATTTCGGAACAAATTGCTCTATTCAGCGCCTTTTTCTTCTCGTGCGGCTTCCAAAGCTTCTTGCAGTTTTTTCTCGTCATCATGACTTAACGATGTGTGGATGATTTTACCACCCGTTCCTTTTAACTCCTCAAGCACTTTATCTGGCGTAAATTTCCGTACTAGGATAAATAGTGCAGATTCTCCTTCTTTAAGGTTAGCTGCCAGTTCTTTCATAAAGTCATCATTAATCCCTACATCAGAAAGCGCACCGGCAACTGCACCGGAAAGGCTGCCAACAACCAGGCCCAGTAGAGGATTCATAAACAATAGCCCAATCAATGTTCCGAAGAACCCTCCGGAAACAGCTCCATTTGCTGTAAGTGAATATAATTGGCGAAGCTTGATTTTGCCATTTTTGTCTTTGACCGCAACGACAGCATCTTCCAGATCAACAAGATACTCTTTCTGCATTTGCAGCAATTTTAATCTGACTTCTTCTGCTTTATAAACATCATCATAGGTTACGACAATCAGTTCAGACATAATTTTCTCCTTTAAGTGTAGGGGCTCGATATTCTTATGGCGGTTTATCGAAGCTCCCAGTATTTAAATTTTGCTGGTACTCAGTAAGAAACCAGTATTAAGTTTTTGGATTAGGTTTTGCCTAATCCTGATCCCGCACAAAATTGCGGTTGATTAGTTTAATGAGGGAAAAGACTGGCAATAACAAGGGGAAAACAGAAATTTTTTAAATTTTTTTTTAGGAATATGCGGGAACATCATTTTAATCATGTTGCATTTTTTTCCTGCATTCTGCTTGTTTCAATCGGTCTAATTTAATTAAAAAATCAAAATATGCTAATATGTATAAGCCATTTTTTGATGTTTTCCAATTTCTATGGGATAGGCATTCTTTAATAATTATTTATCAAGAGCTCGTAGCTCGTATGGCGGAAGAGTGATAACGTATTCCGCCATTGCGTTATGTAACATCAGACATTAATAATCATCGCAATAGCATAATGTCAGCGGTATATTCAACGTCCAATGCCGGATAACGCTTCGCTAATCCAGCTTACGGTTCCGGTGTACGCGGTGGCGTTTGGGTAATGTCATTGAGCTCGGCATTTCCTGTCTGTAATAAAGTAGACAGAATAATTGCGAGCAATATTTTGGTATTAAATTCATTGGTAACTATGAGAAGCTCCAAACAATTCAGTAATATTTATTTGCAGAATATGCTAAGCAAGGTTTTAAATCAGTTGAAAATTACAAGAATTGTTGTCAAGTATAATTATTACCAAATGAACAAAGTCTCGAACCACTTATTCCGAAAGCGAAAGGACACAAGTTATGTGATTTTGTAACGAATTACGTATGCGGAACAAAAAATAACCGATAGAAACACTATGTTGAAATTGGATAACAAAAGGAGTAGTTTTAAAATATTAAGATTGACTAATATAAAAAAGAGGTGGGTTCATGACAACAAAAACAGATAATAAAAGACGTCAGTTCTTACAATATTCAGCCGTTGGAGCCGCCGCTTCATTTTTCCCACAAATTTTATTGGCCCAGGCAAAGCAAGTAAAAAGCTACGCTACGGCAAATTTTCATCCCGATGTAGAAATTGAATTTACTACGAGTAAGGCATTTGTACCCATTTTCCAGCAAGGTCCGAAAACTGATGTTTTTCAATATTCTGCCCGGGTGCTGAAAGGACCGCAAAACACCTTACAGACACTCAAAGATAATTATCTTGGACCTATTCTTAAGTTAAACAAGGGTCAAAAAGTAAGGGTCTTTTTTAATAATAAACTCGATGAGCCATCGGTTATCCATTGGCATGGCCTGCATGTTCCACAAAGAAGTGACGGACATCCCATGTATGCCATTCAACCGGGTGAACAGTTTGTCTATGAGTTTGAGGTGAAAAATCGGGCCGGAACCAGTTTTTATCATTCACACACTCACGAAAGAACCGCAACCCAGGTTTATAAAGGATTGGCCGGTTTGATTCAGATATCTGATGATGAAGAACAAAAGCTGGATTTGCCATCGGGTGAATATGATGTGCCAATGGTTCTTCAGGATCGGACTTTTGATAATCGTAATCAGCTTAGATATTTACGCGGCATGCGTAGTCGCATGATGGGTTTTTTGGGCGAGGAGATTTTGGTCAACGGCAAGCCCAATATGCGTTTTGATGTCAAGACTAGGGCTTATCGATTGAGAGTCTTGAATGGCTCCAATTCCAGAATTTATAAACTGGGCTGGCAAGATGGCACACCATTAATTGCGATTGGTACTGATGCGGGTTTATTGGAAAAACCGGTTACCAAACCTTATATCATGCTTGCGCCTGGCGAGCGGGTTGAATTATGGCTGGATTTTAGCGGCAGAAAACTGGGTTCTGAATTGGTGATGTACTCCCTGCCCCATTCAGGAACCATGCCCATGATGTACGAAAGAATGCATGGAGGCGGCAGAATGGGTATGGGAATGATGGGCCGCATGGGTGGCGGTGGCATGGGAATGATGTCGAGTGGAATTCCTCAAGGCAGTCAATTCAAAATAGCCAGTTTTCGTATTAGCCAAAAGGTGAGTGATTCTCCCGAACTTCCGGATCGATTGGTTAGCATTCCTCGATTGACTGAAAAAGATGTCAATAATAGAAACAACCCAATTCCAATTGCCTTAAGAATGATGCCAATGATGTCGCCAAGATTAAACGGCATGTCATTTGCCATGAATCGGGTAATTCCACTGGAAGAAGTCGAATTGGGTTCCATAAAAAAAATTAAAATTTTTCATGAACAGATGGGCCATATGGGTCGGGGTGGTATGGGTATGATGGGCGGTGGTATGGGAGGAATGGGGGGTATGATGGCAATGGCCCACCCGATTCATCTTCACGGTCAGCAATACCAGGTTTCATCTCGAAAAATGACCGGCCCCAGGCTTGATGATTATGCAACGGTTAGCGAAGGGTTTATTACTGAGGGTTGGAAAGATACTGTTTTGGTCATGCCGGGTGAAGAAGTCGAAATTATCAAACCCTTTCAGGATTATAAAGGTTTGTTCTTATATCATTGTCACAATTTAGAACATGAAGATTTAGGAATGATGAGGCAGTTTTATGTTGGGTAGGAAGTAAAAATAACGGCCACAGTACAAAAATATGATTTTTGGAAAGGGCCGTTTTCAATAGTCCCTAACAAAGGGAGGAAAGTTGATAATGTGTTCTCATACTGTTACTCAGCAGTGATACCACCAACAGCTGTTTGCTTTTCTTCTTTTGTAACTGCATCGACAACAACGTCTTTAGCATCTTTAGCTTTATCTGCAACAGTTGATGCTGCACTTTTTGTTGCATCAACTGCTTTGCCAGCTAAATCGCTGGTACCTTCGGCAACCGATGCAGCCGCATCCTTACCGGCATCAATAGCTTTACCAGCCAATTCCTTTGAGCCGTCAACCGCAGTTGTTGCAAGATCTGTTGCGCCTTCCGCAACTGCGCTTGCCGCTTCTTTACCTGTTTCCACTGCAGTAGCTGCGACTTCTTTGGTGTTGTCAACAGCGCTGGTTGCCATATCTTTGGTACCTTCTGCGACACTGGCGGTAGCTTCTTTGGTGGAATCCAAAGTTTGAGAGGCCATTTCTTTAGTGCTCTCTGAGGCTGATTTTGTTGTATCTTCTGCCTGGAAAGCTAAGTCGCCTGTCCCGCTGGATTCAGTTTGTGCACCTTGATCGCATCCTGCCAGTAAAAAAGCAGCGGAAAATAATGTTGCTGTTAATAATTTTGTCATCTTTAGTCTCCTCAATATGTAAAAGAGTATAGTTTCTCCAAGTAATTTATTGGAGAATGGTTCAATTATGCCATTAATTTCTTATAGTAGCCTGAATAATATTGATCTTTATTTGTTATGATTACAATTACTTAAAGTATGAAGATAAGTTCAATAGGCATTAACATGGATCAGCAGCAATTCATTGATGATTGCTGCTGCCTGGATTTGGAAATCACGGTAAATGGTGAAATATTTGCTGTTGGAGCTGAATTGAAGGGTAACAGTTTTATCGCAAAAGCTCCTTTCAAGGTAAAAGAAATACTTGGGAAATTGAATACTTTTACTAAAAACGGGGCTTATTTGTTAGGACATAATCTATTGCAACATGACTTGCCCATTTGTCGTTCTATTTCTAACCACTATGATTTTTTAAGCAAGCCAGTTGTTGATACGCTGTTTTTATCCCCTCTTGCTTTTCCGGAAAACCCTTATCATCGGCTGGTGAAAAACTATAAATTGGTGCGCGATAGTTTGAATGACCCGTTGGCTGACTCATTACTGGCGAAACAATTATTCTTGGACCAATGGCAAGCTCTCCAAGATCAAGGTAGGGATATTTTAAGTTTTTATCACTATACTTTTTCTGTCAATGCCAAGTTCACTGGTTTACAAAATGCGTTACTTGTAATGGGTGGAGAAGAAATTAAAACCAATGAAGCACTCGACATATTCACGCATCAGATAAAAACTAAGGTATGCATTGTTGCTCTAAAAAAAGTTAAAGAATCAATACTGGCTGATCCGGAAAAACTTATAGCTTCTGCATATTGTTTAGCATGGCTTCGGGTAGCAGGAGGTGATTCAGTTTTACCGCCGTGGGTAAGGCAGCAATTTGAAGATGTCGCTCCAATACTCAGGCAATTAAGAGATATTCCTTGTACTGATAATAATTGCGGTTATTGTCGGGAAACCCATAATTCAGTTAAGCAGCTAAAACAGTTTTTTGGTTTTAAGGCTTTCAGAAATGACTCTGCCACAGAAGATGGTGGAAGTTTGCAGCAACAAATTGTTCAAGCTGCAATGAGCGACACACCAATGTTTGCGATTTTACCAACTGGTGGTGGTAAATCCTTGTGTTATCAACTCCCTGCCTTGGTTCGATACCAGCGCCGAGGAGTTTTGACGATAGTTGTCTCGCCCCTGCAGGCTTTGATGAAAGACCAGGTCGATAATTTACGTAACAAAACCGGTGCTCCAAATACTGCAGCCTTGTACGGTATGTTGACAGCGCCGGAACGAGGCGAAGTATTAACAGCCATTCAGATGGGTGATATTGCGGTTTTGTATGTTTCGCCTGAACAATTAAGAAATCGCTCGTTTCAACAAGCGATCAAGTATCGAGAAATTGGCTGCTGGGTATTTGATGAAGCACATTGTTTATCGAAATGGGGACATGATTTTCGGCCGGATTATCTTTATGCGGCACGTTTCATCAAGGAATTTTCAGAAAAGCAAAAAGCCCTGCTTCCGCCAGTTCAATGTTTCACTGCAACAGCCAAACAAGATGTCAGGGATGAAATCATTGATTTTTTCCGGGCAAATCTAGCCCAGGAATTAATGATATTTGAAGGAGGGGTTGAAAGAGAGAATCTTCAATTTGAAGTGCAAACTGTTACCAGTAACGATAAATTTGCACGTATCAATCAATTATTAACAGAAAGAATGGGTGATACCGGCAGCGCGATCATTTACTGCGCAAAACAAAAGCAAACGGAATTTGTGGCGGAGTATCTGGAGCAACAGGGTTGGCAAGTTGAGGCATTTCATGCAGGCAAGGATGCAGCAGAAAAAAAACATATTCAGGAAAATTTTATTACTGGCGTTACCCGAATTATTACCGCAACAAATGCATTTGGGATGGGTATTGACAAAGAAGATGTCAGACTGGTAATACATGCTGATATTCCTGGGTCATTGGAAAATTATTTACAGGAAGCAGGACGAGCAGGACGCGATCAATTGCAAGCAGAATGTATATTGCTGTTTGATGAAAATGACATTGATACCCAGTTTAAACTTTCAGCTGCTTCACAAATCAGTCAACGTGATATTTCCCAGATTTTGAAAGGACTGCGTAAATGTAAAAGAGATGGGCAGGGAAATGTGGTGCTAACTACCGGCGAATTATTGATGGATGATAATGTCAGCGCCTCTTTTGATAATGAAGATTACGGTGCTGATACTAAAGTTAAAACAGCTGTATCCTGGCTGGAAAAATCCGGATTCATCCAACGTAATGAGAACCGGACCCAGGTTTTCCAAGGTAGGCCGATGGTAAAGAACATGGAGGAAGCAAAGCAAAAAATTGAATCCCTGGGTTTGTCAAAGAGACAGCAACTGAGGTGGTCCGCTATTCTTGAAGATCTGTTTAATGCCAAAAGTGATGAAGGTTTCAGTGCCGATGAATTGGCGCAGCACAATGCTTTTTTATTGGATACAGAGGAAAAAGCAGATAAAAATAATAAATACAAGACAGCTAGCCAGTTAGTAATCAGAACCTTGCACGATATGGCAGAATCTGGAATTATCCAAAAACAGCTATTGCTGACCGCTTTTGTTCGTTACAAGGTGGCTAATTCGTCAAAATCCATGCTTTATAAAGTCTGTGAACTCGAAAAAGGATTTATACAGATACTGCAGGAGCAAGCTCCGGATGCCCAGAATAATCAATGGCAACAGTTATCATTACGATTGATTAACCAGCATTTACTGGATCAAGGATATGAGCAAAGTAATCCTGAGGTTTTACGTTTGCTACTTTCCAGTTTATCCAGAGACGGTCAGGGAATGGCTGGAAAAAAGGGTAGTTTGACGATTAGGCATAAAGGTCTTGATCAATACAGGGTAAAATTAAACCGCAATTGGAAGAGTTTGGAAAGAACAGCACAAATTCGTCAAACCGTTGCCGGTATTGTATTGCAAGCAATTATTCGATGTATCCCTGAGAGTACAGCACCATCTTCTGATGTATTGGTTGAGTTTGCCGAAGAAGATTTATTGAAAGAACTCAAACAGGATCTTGTTACCTGGTCGGAATTAACAGATCATCTGGCTGCGGTTGAAAGAGCGCTGAATTTTTTGCACGAACAAAAAGTCATCACCTTGCAAAAAGGTCTTGCAGTGTTTCGTCAGGCCATGACAATACAGGTCTTGCCGGATGCAAAAGGCCGTCGTTACAGTAAAGGTGACTATGAGCCGTTGTCTCAACATTACAGTGAACGTGTTTTTCAAGTTCATGTGATCAATGAATATGCAACTCAAGGATTGAAAAAAATTGGTCAGGCATTGACCCTGGTGGTCTCTTATTTTTCTATGGACAAAGCTGAGTTTGTCAGATGTTATTTTTCTGATCGCAAGGAGATGATTGAGCGGGCCACCAGCCAGCAATCATTTCAACGAATTGTTACTGATTTACAAAACCCACAACAGGAAGCTCTGGTTGCCAGTCATGAAAATGAAAATCTTCTGATTCTTGCCGGACCGGGTTCCGGTAAAACCAGAGTGGTTGTACATCGCTGTGCTTATTTGTTACGAGTGAAGCAAGTAGCGCCACGCAGTATTTTAGTACTGTGTTTTAATCGCAATGCAGTAACTGAATTAAGGCGAAGGTTGTTTAATCTGGTTGGGGATGATGCCAAGCAGATGGTTATTCAAACCTATCATGGTTTGAGTTTGCGATTAACCGGCCATGCTATGACGACTGGCTTGGATCAGCAGGATAATCAACAACGACATTTTTCAGAAATCATTCGGGATGCAATACAACTGCTGCAAGGTAAAAAATCATTGCTGGGCATAGAATCAGATGAAATTCGTGATCGTTTACTGGCAGGGTTTCGATATATTCTGGTCGATGAGTATCAGGATATTGATGCGGATCAATATCAACTGATTTCAGCAATTGCAGGACGGACACTCGATGAAGAAAGCAAGCTGACATTGTTAGCAGTGGGCGATGATGACCAGAATATCTACCAGTTTCGCGGCACTAATATTGGTTTTATTCGTGACTTCAAAGAGGATTATCAGGCGCGGGTGGCCTATCTGCTTGAAAATTACAGGTCCAGCGCGAATATTATTTCTGCTTCCAACCAATTGATTCGACATAATCTGGACAGGATGAAGCAATATCATCCGATCAGAATTAACAAAGGCAGGAAAAATCTGCCCATGGGCGGAAGATGGCAAAAATTGGATACCCTTGCTAAAGGAAGAGTTCAAAAAATTATTGTTGAAAATGAGTTGGTTCAGAGCCTAGCTGTTGTGCAAGAATTGTTGCGTTTGAAGCAGCTTGATAGTCAGCTGGAATGGGGGCAATGTGCGATTTTGGCCAGGGAATGGCAATATCTTGATTCATTAAGAACGGTATTGGAAGTAAATCAAATTCCGCTTAGTCTTAGTTTGCCTGCTGATAGACAACCTCCTCCATACAGAATTCGTGAAAATGCCGATTTATTAAATGTCATTAAACAATGCGATATATCAGTGGGAACAGCTGGGGACTGGTTGAATTATCTGGATGAAAAATATCAGGGAATCAATGAAAATCCCTGGGTAGAGCAATTGAGAAAAATGTTACGAGACTGGCAAAAGGATACTGGTAATGTAAAGGTTAATCAGTATATGACCCTGGAATTTTTGTACGAAACCTTATCAGAACAACGACGTGAACACCGTTTGGGAGATGGGGTATTTCTTAGTACAGTACATTCTGTCAAAGGCATGGAATTTAATCATGTTGTTCTTCTGGATGGCGGTTGGAAGGTTTCGGCTTTTGAAGAACAAAGGAGATTATATTATGTTGCCATGACCCGCGCAAAAGAAACCTTGTGCTTAATGCAAAGGCAGGATCAAATTTCCCCTTTGCTAGATGAAATATCTGGAGACGCGGTATTGCAAAGGCGAGTTTACCCTGAAGTACCGAAACAAATATTCAGCCAATACCGCTATACAATCCTGGGCCTTCAGGATTTTGATATAAGTTATGCCGGTAGATTTGGGTCCTCACATCCGATCCATCGGCAGCTTTCTGAAATAGAGGTTGGAACTGAATTGACTATGGAAAAATTAAATGGATATTTGGTTTTGAAACATAAACGCGTAACGGTAGCAAAATTGTCCAAAAAGGCCAATAGACAATGGCTGGAAAATATGGAAAAAATTAAATCAATTATAGTTCTAGCCATGATAAAACGATACCGGAACGACAATGAAGAAGAATTTCGAGTACATTGTCAAGTTGATCAATGGGAACTACCATTTGTAGAGGTGCGTTACGTACTTTAAATCTTGTTGGAAGCTTGATTCCTGGTATACCTGGGCGGGTTTGAATGTTACACTAGCGAAAAAATTTGAGGTGGTTTGTTTTTAATTAATGAAAATTTCCGTTGTTGTTCCAGTCTATAATGAAACTGGAAATATCTCTCCCCTCTTGCAAGAAATCAGCGATGTTTTGAAAGGCCGATATGAATATGAAATCATTTTTGTCAATGATGGCAGTACTGATTCGACAGGCGATGAACTAGCTTCGGAAGAAACCAAATATAGCTGCCTTCGAGTATTGACTCACCGCAAGTCATGTGGTCAAAGTACCTCAATACGTTCAGGAGTAAAAGCGGCCAAAGGCAATATTATTGTAACTCTCGATGGCGATGGTCAAAATGATCCCGCTGATATTCCACTTTTGATAGATAAGCTATTGCATCCACCACAAGATCTTTATTTACATATGGTGGTGGGATATCGAAAAAAAAGACGCGATTCCGGCATTAAAAGAATTTCCTCGAAAGTTGCCAATGCAGTAAGAGCGAGGCTGCTCAAAGATAATACCCCGGATACAGGTTGTGGCCTCAAAGCATTTTATCGAGATACTTTTCTTGAACTGCCTTATTTTGATCATATGCATCGTTTTTTACCGGCTCTGGTGCGTCGAGCAGGTTTCGATATTGCTTCGGTTGAAGTCAATCATCGATTCAGACAGAGAGGGGTATCGAAATATGGCACTATAGATCGATTGGTTGCCGGTATTATCGATTTACTGGGGGTTATTTGGTTACAACATCGTTCCAGGGTTCCGGAATATTTAGAGAAAACAAATCGCCATGATTGAATATGCCTGGCTAGGTATTGGATTTATTGCTCAAGCGCTTTTTTCTGCTCGGTTTCTGGTCCAATGGTTACTCAGTGAAAAAGCAAAGCGTAGTTTGATGCCGGTACATTTCTGGTATTTTAGTGTCTGTGCTGCGGTTTTATTACTGTCATACGCAGTTCACCGAAGAGATCCGGTCATCAGTATTGGACAGTTGATTGGATTGGCAATTTATTTACGAAATTTACAATTCATACACGGCCATCACTTTTCCAGCAGAAAAATTTATTGGTTATGGTCATGGTTACTTTTGAGCTTTCCGGCAATTTATATAGGTTATTGGCTCGGTCCCAATTCCGCAGAAATACCGTTAATTCTCGATCACTTCTGGACTACCTTTGGTTTAGTGGGCCAAAGCTTGTTTACCAGCCGGTTCTTGGTGCAATGGTGGGCCAGTGAACGTGTTGGCAAAAGTATTACTCCGAAGCTTTTCTGGTATCTAAGTCTGACTGGCAGTGCCATGCTGCTGACTTACGCTGTTGCGGTGAAAGATCCAGTTATTATTTTGGGACAGGCATTTGGTGTGATTATTTATTGTCGAAACTTGATATTGATCCGCAATTCTGTTGTATCACAAAAACCAACGGCTAGTTTATGAAGGATCCTTTATTAGAAAAATACGGCCTTTGGGCTGTTTTTGTTGGCTGGTCAATTTCCATTTTGATAGCATTATTATATCGGCAGACCTTACCGATTGACGAAACCCGGTATTTAAGTGTGGCCTGGGAAATGTGGATGCGTGGTGATTTTCTGGTGCCTCATATCAATGGCGAACCGTATGCCCACAAGCCGCCATTATTATTCTGGATTATTAATTCTTCCTGGTTGGTTTTGGGTGTGAGTGAATGGAGCGCCAGATTTGCCATTGCCTTGGTTGGCCTTGTTAGTTTATTTCTTGTTTATCCTCTGGCGCGTTTGCTTTGGCCTTCGGATAAAAATATTGCGGTGCTGGCTTCATGGATACTATTGACTATTCTGGTCTGGAATGTCTGGTCTGGCATGTTGATGTTTGATTTACTGCTGTCCGCGTGTGCAGAAGTTGGCTGGATTGGTGTTTTGCTTGCATGGCGGAAAGCAGCATTTTCTGGTTGGTTGATAACAGGACTTGCCATTGGACTGGGAATTTTGGCAAAAGGCCCGGTCATTCTAATTTTAATTTTGCCAGTGGCATTGCTGACTCCATGGTGGAGTAAAGGCAGTCATCAAAAAGCTAATTCCAGATCCTGGTTATTCTGGTATGGTGGGGTTTTTCTCGCTGTTTTACTGGGTAGTGGAATTGCATTATCCTGGGCGCTTCCAGCAGCTTCTGCTGGAGGTAAAGCTTATCATGATGCAATTTTATGGGGGCAGACTGCCAACCGGGTCGTTAAATCATTTGCTCATTCAAGATCCTGGTGGTGGTATCTCCCCCTGCTTCCTTTATTATTATCACCGTGGAGTTTCTGGACACCTCTATGGAAAAATTATCGAGTTGTTTTTCAAAGAGGCTTGGAACTTGGCAGTAAATTTACTTTGACAATTTTTTTGGGAGGACTGATATTATTCAGCTTGATCAGCGGTAAACAGATACATTATTTGATACCATTGTTTCCAGCTTTTGCACTGTTTTCAGCTTACGCATTGCTTACATCAAACAGTACAGTAGTAATAAACAGGTTTCATGCGGTAATTTTAAGTTTGCTGCCTGGTAGTGTTGGTCTGTATATTTTAGTTACGCCATTTATAGAACCCTCGCCCAAGTTACCTCATAGTCTGACCGGCCCACCTTTGTTTTGGAGTATCCCATTTTTAGGAATTGTGCTTGCTGCAATGATTAAACCAAACGTGTTTTCAAGACCAACTGGTGTTGGAATGCTTGGTTTATTGATTATAGTTTTTTGCTACGGCGCCTTTTTTCATCAAATGACCCTGGACTACAATTTAAAGCCAATTGCTAGAAAGATCGCCGAGCAACAATCATTAGGAAGACCTGTAGGGTTTACGGGACGCGAATATAAAGCTGAATTTAATTTTTATGGTCGGTTGAGGCAACCTATAGAAGTTATACCTGAATGGCAGGACCCGCAACAGTGGTTACAATCTCACAAAAATGGTGCAATTGTTAAAATCGTAAAGCAAAAGCCCCCAAGTGGTAGTTTGTTTATTCCGGTATGGAATAAGGGTGATTATTATCTGTGGGTGCCTCCAAGAGAAACAAATTCTCCCGGTTAGCCCTTATTAATTGTCATTAATAATCGTATTGACATCCTCGCCGCTTAATACTTCCTTTTTTTCCAATTCAGCGGCTAGTTTATCCAGTATTTTTCGCTTTTCTTTCAATATGGTAGTGGCGCGTTGATAGCCTTCTTCAACTAAAGCCCTGACTTCACTGTCGATCAAGCGAGCAGTTTCCTCACTGTAATTTCTTTCTTCAATACCTTGATGTGCTAAAAATTGTAGTTGTTGTTTTTTACCATAGGTTAGTGGTCCAAGTTTTTTACTCATACCCAGTCGTGTAACCATCTCCCGAGCAATTTCCGATGCCCGTTCAAGGTCATTGGAAGCGCCACTGGTGACATCTTTAAAGACAATTTCCTCCGCTACGCGGCCGCCCATTAATATTGCAATCTGGTCTTTAAGTTCCTGTTCACTAGAAAGAAATTTTTCTTTTGTTGGTAATTGCAAAGTATAGCCAAGTGCCGCAATACCACGGGGGATAATTGAAACCTTATGGACCGGTTCGCCAGTGGGTACAGTAACAGCGACCAGAGTATGACCTGATTCATGAAAGGCTACCTTATGTTTTTCTGGAGAATCCATCAACCGATTTTTTTTCTCTGGACCGGCAATGACCCGGTCAATGGCAGCTTCAAAATCTTGCATGGTCACTTGTTCATGACGTCTTCTGACTGCAATGATGGCTGCTTCATTTGCAATATTGGCAAGATCTGCACCAACAAACCCAGGTGTGCGCTGAGCAACAACTTTAAGATCAACATCTTCAGCCAGACGCATTTTTTTGGTATGCAATTCCAGAATGGCAATCCGGGCATCAAGATCAGGTTTATCGACAACAATTTGGCGATCAAATCGACCTGCGCGAAGCAGAGCCTTATCGAGAATTTCCGGTCGGTTGGTCGCCGCCATGACCACAACACCAGATGAAGGGTCAAAACCATCCATTTCCGTTAATAGCTGGTTTAAAGTTTGTTCACGTTCATCGTGACCACCCATTGCTGGACCCATGCCGCGAGCACCGCCAATGGCGTCCAGCTCGTCGATGAAAATAATGCATGGCGCTTTTTGCCGCGCTTGATCAAACATATCTCGTACTCGTGATGCGCCTACGCCAACAAACATTTCAATAAATTCAGAACCGCTGATATTAAAGAACGGTACTTCCGCTTCACCTGCAACAGCCCGGGCCAACAGGGTTTTACCAGTCCCAGGTGGTCCAACCAGAAGAATACCTTTGGGCATGCGGCCGCCTATTTTTTGAATAAGCTCGGGATTTTTCAGAAAATCAATAGACTCCTGGAGTTCCTGTTTCGCGTCCTCGGCACCAGCGACATCTTTAAAGGTAGTTTTCTTTCCACCTTCAGGATGGATTCTGACGCGATTACCAATATTCAGAAAACCTTGAGCGCCACCGCCAATCCGTTTAGCCATCCAGCTCCAAAACAAAAACAATAGACCGAAAGGCAGCACCCAATTAAAGAAAAAGTTGCTTAACCAGTTATCGCTGTGGCGAACGGTAAATTTAACGCCATTTTTTTCCAGTTCCTGTGCCAGATCATTGTCAAACAAAGGGACGGTAATAAAGTATTGGGGCTTTTTTTCTTCGGCATCCATTTCATCTTGTCGAAATTTGCCGGTGATCACCTTTTCAGTAATAATTGCCTCTTCTACCTTCCCATCATGTACTTTTTGTAAAAATTCACTATAGGGAATTTCTTGTCGCTCAACTTGTTTATATCCTTCCCAAATATAGAGGGATACCAACATGAAGATAAGGTAAAGCCAAAGATTAAATTCCGGCTTCTGCCAGGCTTTTGGTTCTGATGGCCTGTTTATTTCAATTTTGGGTTCTTCATCTTTAGCATTGAAATTATTTTTTTTCATAGGGCGTGAATATTTATCTAATAAAAAGTGATGGAAGTTTCCATTGGATTGTTTGCTGCATACTATCACCATTTTTTGATCTATTCACATTGCTGGGCAAGACAGCACTCCATATGATATAGTATAAGGCAATGAGAATGATTAGCATTAATTATCAATGTATATGAAAGATCTAAAGACCGGTGATTCGGCAAAAGTTGTAGGTTATGACAAATCCGGAAAAGCTTATAGAAAGCGCTTGCTGGCAATGGGTTTGACGCCAGGAACTGAATTTTGTGTGACCCGTTTTGCGCCAATGGGCGATCCAGTTGAGATTAAATTACGGGGGTTTTCCCTCACTCTGCGAAAAAATGAAGCGGATGTGTTGTTGATAGAGAAGTTAAATGAAAATTGATTTTAAAGTCGCCATTATTGGAAATCCAAATTGCGGGAAAACCACATTATTTAATGCCTTAACTGGCGCCAGACAGCATGTGGGCAATTGGCCGGGAGTGACCGTTGAACGTAAGTACGGAGAATATGACCATAATGGCAAAAAACTGCAAGTTGTCGATTTACCCGGCACTTATTCTTTGGAAGCCAGTGATGACACAGTTTCTCTTGATGAAAAAATTGCCAGGGATTTTGTTGCTTCACGTGAGGCTGATTTAATAATCAATATCGTCGATGCTTCAAATATTGAACGAAATCTGTATTTAACATCGCAACTCATCGAAATGAAAGTACCGATGATTGTGGTGCTGAATATGATGGATAGCGCTGCGCGTAAAGGCATCAAAATTGATATTGGATTATTGTCAAAACAGCTGGGATGCCCCGTTATTCCAATCACTGCTGCCAGTCTGCAAGGTATTGAGCAACTAAAGACTGAAATTAATTATAGTGTTATCAGTAAACCGGTTCCAACGGTAGAAATAAAATACGACCAGGCATTGGAAAAAGCAATTTCTGAACTTTCGCAGTTACTATCACAGAAAGCAGAACAAAATCATTGCGATGCTCGTTGGTTAGCGATTAGGCTGTTGGAAGATGATACTCTGGCTAAACAATTTGCCGGTTCAGAATATTCCGCTATCGCAAAAAAAATGCAGACGGAAATTGAGCAACAGATTGGTGACGAAATTGACATTGTAGCTGCAGATGCCCGTTATGATTTTGTCAACAAGCTGATTCAGGCTTGTGTTTCAAAGATGACTGAAGTTTCCCGGGATCTCTCCGACCGGATTGATCGAGTGGTATTGAACCGGTTTTTAGGGATTCCCATTTTTTTGTTTGTAATGTACTTGATGTTTATGTTCACTATCAACTTCGGTACCGCATTCGTTGATTTTTTCGACCAGGGCGTCGCCGCATTTTTAGTGGATGGACTGTCAGTATTTTTGACTCAAATGAATTGGCCCGACTGGTTGATTGTGCTACTCGCTGATGGTATTGGCGGCGGCATCCAGGTAGTTGCAACCTTTATTCCTATTGTTGGTTTTTTGTTTTTGTTTCTCTCGGTTCTGGAAGATTCTGGCTATATGGCGAGAGCGGCTTTCGTAATGGATCGGTTTATGCGGTTGATTGGCTTGCCAGGCAAATCCTTTGTCCCGATGATCGTCGGATTTGGCTGTAATGTACCCGCAATTATGGCCACAAGAACCTTGGAAAGTCATCGAGACCGGATTTTGACTAACATCATGAATCCTTTTATGTCTTGTGGCGCGAGACTGCCGGTTTATGCGTTATTTGCCGCCGCTTTTTTTCCGGTGGGAGGGCAAAATATTGTTTTTGGCCTGTATCTACTGGGTATCGCTGTTGCTGTCATGACCGGGTTGATTATGAAAAAAACCTTATTTCAGGGTGAATCAGCACCGTTTATTATGGAATTACCGACCTATCATCTGCCCACTGTTCGGGGGATTTTAATCCGTACCTGGGATCGTTTGAAAACCTTTTTATTCAATGCCGGAAAAGTCATCGTACCGATGGTTTTGGTGTTGAATTTCCTGAATGCAATGGGAACCGATGGGACTTTCGGCAAAGAAAATACCGAACAATCGGTATTAAGTGAAATCGGACGAACTTTGGTACCTGCTTTTAGACCAATGGGGATTGAAGAAAAAAACTGGCCCGCAACGGTAGGTATTTTCACTGGACTTTTGGCTAAAGAAGCAGTCGTTGGTACTCTGGACGCATTATATAGTAGCTTGGGTCAGGGAGTTGAAGAACAGCAAACCGAGTTTGATTTAGGCGAAGCGTTAACGGGCGCGGTATTGACAATTCCAGATAATTTAATGGGGCTCATGGATAGTGCGCTGGATCCATTAGGTCTGGATATTGAGTCAGCAAATCAGGAAGCAGAAGTTAATAACCGAACCTTCGGAGAAATGCAGGCGCGTTTTGATGGAAAAATTGGCGCATTTGCGTATTTGTTGTTTGTACTATTATATGCTCCCTGCGTTGCGGCAACTGCGGCATTGCATCGAGAAACCGGCTTTGGATGGACAGCATTTGTGGTTTCCTGGACAACGGGTATTGCCTATATGACGGCGACTATTTTTTACCAAGCTGCAACATTCAGTCGCCATCCGCAATATTCCAGTTATTGGATTATCGGGTTGTTAACTGCTTTTGCTACCGTGATTCTAATCTTTAAACTTTGGGGAATGAAAAACGAAAGTCGTAGTCCCAGTGAGGTAAATAATGATCCTGTCTGATTTAAGGAATTACATTAAGCAACATCGACGCGTGGTACTTGCCGATCTGGTCAGTCATTTTGATATGGATCCAGATGCCATCCGTGGTATGTTGGGCAAGTGGATCAGCAAGGGCAAAGTGCGCAAATTATCAGCAGAAAATGCCTGTGGCACCACTTGTTGCAAATGTGACCCGGTACAAACCGAGATATATGAATGGGTTGAATAACATTTATAACTTGATTCATCAATACCATCTCTGAATGATTTTTGTTATGCTTGGCCTTGGAATAATTAAAAAAGGGCGGAACGATGAAAATAATAATTCGGACAACTGGATTGATGGTGTTGGTTTTTTTACTTCAAGGTTGTGGCTATAACACCTTACAAACAACTGATGAAGCGATTAAAGCCGCATGGGCGTAGTAATTGGGGTCAGAGTAAAACTAATTACGGGTTTAAAGAAATAAATTTTATTTTACTCTGACCGCAAAAAAATAATTAATTTTACTATGACCCCAAAAAAATATGACCCCAAAAAATATGCCTAAAAACGGGTATTTTTACAAGAATCTGGCAGCGGGTTATTCAATTAATAGACAAAATGATTTATGGA
>JALXCS010000079.1 GCA_026990815.1 Methylomonas sp.
ATATTAAATCAAATACTTCTAGAAATACTGGCTATTCGGATAAAACATCTATGGAAGCAGCTGAATATTCTAAACTTAAAAAAGCTCGCCAACAAAGATTCCTGCGCCATGAAAACCTCCTTTTTTAATCAGGGATAATGAAATGAAGAAATATTCGCTACTTTTATTTTTCCTGTTCGCAAGTCTTTTATCATTCCATCTAAATGCCGAACCTGATATCAGTACTTTAAAAACAGGAACAATGGAGGTCGATAAAACTATTCTTGTCACCTTCGTTGATCGAACTATTTCACGCAAACCCATTGCCTCATTAACCGGTTCATATTCGCATTCAACCAGTTACCAAAGCTCAACCTGGAGCAGAAATATAACAAACCGTTTGGCTAATCAATATCAACTTAAACGTATCTTTGAATGGCCAATGACTGCACTTGGGGTCCAATGTGTCGTTTTCAAGGTTTCTGATGATAAATCAGTCGATGATATTCTTGAAACACTTGCCAAGGATGAACAAGTCAAATCAGCCCAGCGAATGAAAGTCTTTCATATGTATGCTGCAACACCACGTTATAAAGATCCTTACTACAAACTCCAAACCAATGTCCACAAATTACGGTTAGAAGATGCGCATCGCCTGGCAACTGGAAAAAACATCAAGATTGCCCTAATTGACACCGGCGTTGATTTTCAACATCCAGACCTTGAAGGACAAATTATTCCTGACAACAATTTTGCCTTCGACATCTCCGAAAGCTTTACAGATGATTTACATGGCACTGCTGTTGCTGGAATTATTGCCGCACATGCAAACAATGGCATTGGAATTGTTGGTGTTGCGCCAAATGCCCAGCTTTATGCAATTAAAGCATGTTGGCCGCAAAGACATGGGCACATACGCGCCTCCTGTAATACCTTAACATTGGCATTAGCAATCAACCGGGCAATTAAAATGAACGTCGATATTTTAAATCTGAGTCTGGGTGGCCCGAAGGACCCACTTATAGCCCAGCTTATCAATGCTGCAGTAGCAAAGGGTATTGTCATTATTGCTTCTGATCCCGGTATAGATCATCCACAGGAACGATTCCCGGCAAAAATGGCTTCTGTTATCGGTGTCGGAATGGCCAAGTATCCAACGACAACAGAAAAAACCATTGAAAATTACACTATTACTGCCCCAGGAAATGAAATCTTAACAACTCTCCCTCAGGCCACTTATGACTTTATCAGTGGCTGTTCATTCGCCGCAGCTCATATCACAGGTATCGTCGCACTATTATTGGAAATAGACCCCAATTTATCCCAGTCCAGAATTTCAAATCTGCTCAAGACAGCAAACCGGATAATTGTTAATAACTCTAATGTCGTTGTTGATGCATATACGCTCACTTCAAAAGTAAAAAAGCTATCTCTATAAATTAATTTTCTGTTGCGTTCATGCTGGATAATCAATTTAATCGGCATTATTCAGTAGTCTTCCAATTAAAAAGTTCTATTTTTCAATTTTCTTCGCATATGCATTTATTGAAAGACTTTCAGGTGCTAGACAATGTTGATCATTACAAGCCTGTATTGTTAAATTTATTGGAGCAATCGCAATTTTTTTATCGATGCTCGTCACTGTTGCTTGCAATTGTAATTGATTCTCATGCAACGCCAGCTCAGTCTGTTGAAAGGCCAGTTTTTTGTATTCTGGTTCAGGATAAATAACGGACTCTAGCTTCCAAGCCTTAGTGTTTTTATCCAAGCTCAATTCAGTTGCAACCAGATCTTTTTGTAAGGGTTGATGAGCATTGATGTGCCACCCGGGACGAATGTCCAGATTAACAAAAAGCCTGTAGTTCTTTCCAGAGAGTGGTATCAATTTTGCCCTGGCAGTAACAGCCCCATTTGCTGCATACTGAATACTCCCTACCTCCCCTGATAGCAGTTCATCAACACCTAACAGAAAATAGGCATATGCAGCAGGATGAGTCTTGACTTGATCAGCAAATGCAGCAACTGTCTCTCTGGCTTTTTCCTGATATGAGATTTCTCCGGTTCGGTTTTTCAGTTCAGCCAGAACCCTGACAGCTACAGAATTTCCTGAAGGTATTGCACCATCATTTACTTCTTTAAGATTGCGAATCTGAGGGGCAATTTTTGAGTGCTTAGCCATGAAAAAACCACCCTGCTGCTTGTCCCAAAATGATTCAATCATGGTATCAGCCAGGTTTTTTGCTTCCTGAAGCCAATGATGATCTCCAGTCGCGTCATACAGTCTCAAAAAACCTTCCGCTAAATAGGCATAATCCTCCTGCGCCGCAGCTATCGATGCTGAACCGTTTAAATAAGCTCGATAAAGTGCTCCTGAGTCCTTCCGGTTATGCTGCAAAATAAACTGCGCCGCCTGTTTTGCTTCTTCAAGATATTTTGCATCATCAAGCTTGTATCCCGCTTCTGCCAGCGCCGCAATAACCATTCCGTTCCAGGCGGTTAGAATTTTGTCATCCCGCAATGGATGAATTCTTTTTTCCCGGATCTTCCGCAATATTTCTCGAATTTTATCGACTTTTTTCAGTAGCTCTTTTAATTCAACATTATGTCTTTTAGCATAATCATCTAACCCTAGCGGCAAATATAAAATATTTCGTCCTTCAAAATTACCTGCGTCAGTTACACCAAAAATATCAATCGCTAATTCCGCCAAATCTTCAGGCAAGGCAGCCTGATTTTCCTGTTTTTTCCAGACAAAAAACAAACCCTCTTCACCTTCACTGTCAGCATCGGTTGCAGAATAAAATCCACCTTCGGGGGCTTTCATTTCCCGCAAAAGATAATCCAGGATTTGACGCACCACTCTTTCATACAATGGATTTCCGGTCAGTTGATATGCCTGAAGATAATTTCTTGCTAAATGCGCCTGGTTATAGAGCATTTTTTCAAAATGTGGAATCAACCAGGCATTATCGGTAGCATAGCGATGAAATCCCCCTCCTATCTGGTCATAAACTCCACCTTGCATCATTGCATCCAGACTATGAATAACTGCTTTGCTGATTGATGCTTCCCCTTTTTTTTCCATTTGTCTGAGCAACAAGAACAAAAATGGCTCGTTCGGAAATTTTGGTGCTGGACTAAAACCTCCCTGAATACTGTCATACCCTCCCATAATATTGGCTACCGAATTTTCGATGGCCTGATGACCTATCTTTTCTGCAGTCTTTTTGCTGGTGTTAATATTCTCGATTGTTGCGGTGATTTTTTCAGCAGAATCGATTAACTCATGTTGTCTGGTCTGCCAAACATGCGTGATTTTTTCCAGAATGTCTTTAAATTGAAAAGCAGGATAATAAGTCCCGCCAAAAAATGGCCGGCCATCCGGTAATAAAAAATTGGACATGGGCCATCCGCCTTGCCCGTTAATTAACATTACACTGGTCATAAAATAAGCATCAACATCAGGTAACTGCTCCCGGTCAACCTTGATGCTAATAAAATGTTCATTAAGATAACTTGCTATCTGCTCATTATCAAAACTTTCCCGTTCCATCACATGACACCAATGGCACGTCGAATAGCCAATAGACAAAAATACCGGTTTGTTTTCTTTTCTGGCCTTGGCAAAAGCTTCTTCGCCCCAGGGAAACCAGTCCACCGGGTTATGGGCATGCTGGATCAAATAAGGCGAGCTCTCCAGAATTAATCGGTTCGTGTATTTGGGGTTGCCATCCGGCAACAGCAATTCTGTTCTGGGCTTGTAATCAGAACCCTGTTTTTTTAAGGCAGCTTGTAAACGATGTTGAAGTTCCGGTGGATATTGATTGGTAGCTTGAATCGGCATGGACACTATTCCTGAGAGAAACACTAGGAAATAGCATAACAAACCCGCTTGATAATTTTTGAAAATCCGATGATGATTCATTCAGATTTGGTCAATTTTTCAGGATTTGACAGGATAATTTGTTGTGACCCCATATTAACGACAAGTTGTTTTTCGCCAGTGAAATATGGATGCCAGAATTTGATCACCAAAGGTACCGCAATATTCAGCCAAAATGCAGTAAACATCAGGGTGTAAAAAGCGGCTGTCGTGAAAATCTGATTTTGTACATAACCAATATCCAAAACCACAAAAGCTAATTCTGCCCGGCCCAACATGCCAAAGCCAATCATGATGCTCTCATACCAGGCGAAGTGTCCGGTAAGACGGGCGGCTAACATAGCAGAAAACACCTGGATGGTAAAAACCCCCAGGGTTAATGCCAGCATTTCAGGAATAACAGACGTCACAATATCCAAATCAAAAACAATTTTAGTGCCCAGGTTGACAAAGAAAACCGGACCCAGCCAGGCAAAAGCAACATTATCAATAATCAATTTACATTGCTTGTATTCCTGCTCCTGTTTATTTAGGTCTGCATGAAAATGCTCTTGTTTTAAAATCAGCCCGGCCATATAAGCACCAACAGCAGGATGAAAGCCAAAATAATGGGCAATCAGGCTAATCAATAATGCTAAAAGTAATATTGCCAATGTTGGATGACCGCTTTCTCCCAATGACAATAAATCTCGAACGCCATAGCGTTCCAGAACAGGAATTATACGGCTGATGCGTTCCAAAAGTGGGCTTTTGCTACAACACTTCTGCCAAAATGGTACAAATTTTTTGATTCTGATTGAACTATTACACGGAAAAAACCACATTCCCAGCAATGTCACAATACCGAAAAAAATGATAGTCTTGATGGCAATGAGCAAAACCTGGAAAAAAGAAATATCACCCTGTCCTGTTGCCAAAGGCACCAATAACGCAACCAAAGCTAATGATGCGATATCATCCAGAACGGCTGAAGTCATAATTCCGCGAGCGGCCTCAGTACGATGTAATCCTTCACTCCGTAACGAAACCATGGTCAGCGAAACTGCAGTCGCCGTCATGGCAAGACCGCACATTAACGCAAGTTTGACATCGCCCCAGAACTGAAGTGCTAGAAAATAAGCCACCAGAAAAGGTCCAATGGCGCCGAAAAGCGCAATACCCCAGGCGCGTTTTATCCCTTGAACAAACTGGCTGGAATTTTCTTCAAATCCCAGAGCAAACATGATGACAATAATGCCAACCTTGGCAAAACCTTCAATAAATGGCGTGGTTTCCAACGGTAAAATGCCAGTATTTACCATTAAACTACCGAAGGCAAGGAAATAAACAACAGCCGTTAACTTGGTTAACCGGGCTAGATAAGAAGATAAGAAAACACAAATCCAGATGATGGCGAGATGATTAAGGTCTTGCATTTATTACCTCTCTGAAAAATGATTATCCCGAACCAGGAAGAAAAATTTCTTGTTTACAGGCAATATAACCCATACAATTCCATCTGGAAACTATTAATTGACAAATTGTAAATTGACAGCCTACCCTAAAAATTTCATTATGAAAGCTCAATCATATTCTGGAATAATCTGATGATGAAAAGCGACAAAAAAAACACTGATCAGATCATTGCTGAAGCAAGAAAACACCAGCAAGAACGCGAAAATACCTATCGTGGCCAAGCATTAAAAATGTATCCTTGGATTTGTGGTCGCTGCGCTCGAGAGTTTACTCACAAAAATGTTCATGAATTGACAGTTCACCATAAAGATCATGATCATGACAACAACCCGCCAGATGGCAGCAATTGGGAACTGCTCTGCCTGTATTGCCATGATAATGAACATCAACGATACGAAGAAACCCGATTTGGCCATTTAACAATTGCAACCGAAGAAAAAGTGGAAGCCACCCATAATCCCTTTGCTGGTCTTGATCAGTTATTAAAAAAATAGCAACGTTAGATAAGGAGTCATCATGACAAATAAAAACATTTTGGCTTTATTTTGGCTTTATTGATAACGACCTTTATATTGATCTTTTCCCTGTCTGCAACTGCATCAACGGTAAGTTTCAATAAAATTTATGTGGTCGGTGATAGCCTTTCTGATACTGGTAACGCCTATACCCTGCTACTTGGAAGAACGACCAAACCACCTTATACAGAATTAGTTCCATCTGCTGCCTACGAAAGCAAGCGTCTCTCCAATGGGCCGGTTTGGGTCGAACATTTTGCTTCCAAATTAGGCATGAGTGTGGAAGCATCACTCAATGGCGGCACAGGATTTGCGTTTGGTGGTGCGCGAACTGGGCCCTTAACTGGAGTTCGTCGCTCACCTGTTCCAACCTTAATTGAACAAGCACAAGTTATGGTAGCTCTGCCAGGAAAATTACCTTCTGATGCTTTATATATTGTTTGGGGAGGGGGTAATGATGCCAGAGATGCTTTTGAGGCTACCGACGACCCGACTCAAGCTGGCCTGATTATGCAAGATTCTATTAATAACCTTGATACAGTTATATCCTCTTTGGCTGATGAAGGGGCAACCCAGTTTCTGGTTCCTAATCTGCCAAATTTCGGACAATTGCCCATTGCTCATTTAGCTGGTCCTGGCGCACAAAAATTTTTCAGTCAAATTTCAACAGAATTTAACAATCAGCTAGCTTCTTTGTTACCCGCCCTAGAAAATGATCTAGGTATCGATATTACTGCACTCGATATTGAAACAGCATTTGATGACATCATTGCTGCACTCGGTGATTTCGGTCTAACAAATGTCACCGATCATTGTATTATTATTGGGAGCGATTTCTGTTCAAATCCTGATGAATATCTGTTTTGGGATGGCATTCATCCTACAACAGCTGGTCATGCCATTATTGGCGATGATGTATTTGCTGCAATCGTGCCCGTTCCTGCTGCTTTCTTTCTAATGCTTACAGCAATATTACTTCTAGGATTAGTGACACTTCACAAGAAATCTGAATAGTAAATTTGATCACCTCAGAATTAACAAGTTTTTAGTGGTTGTGTAAGGAACGATCAAAAAATAAATTTAACAACTGGCGCAGAATTTTTATTCGCATTCAAGGCATACAAAAAGACGCATAGCAAGCTATGTAACTGTTTGTGTAACGTGAAAGGCGGATAAAAAGGCAAGGCAGTTGTTAAATTAATCTCTTTCTCGTTCCTAAGTGACCAACATCACCAGATGTGTCAACACTTTTCCACCCTAAATACGAAGTTCTAATTTTACTGCTACACTTCCCATAAATAGCTTAATCAAGTTAGTACAGCCCCTTTGTGACTTTTGCGTTTTGCTTACTAACGATATCTACGAGAAACACCCATGAAAGCAGAATTAATAGATTTATATAAAAAAGCAGACAAGCTCATGTCATTTGTCGTCGTATTACTTTTTTTATTTTCTTTGGCATTGGCCATGTGGCATGACACTTGGGGACAAGCAATATTGATTGGCATTCCCTCGGCCGCAGTTCCTTTGGCGCTAATTTATTTGTCACCAGGCAGTCTGGTAACCCGTTTGGCTGTTGCTACTTCTTTTATGGTTTTTTCTGCATTGCAAATTCAACAGAGCCATGGAGTTGTAGAACTCCATTTTGGGATTTTCGTATTGCTAGCTTTTTTGCTCTATTATCGTGACTGGATCGTCATTGTTGCTGCAGCAGCCATTATTGCCGCTCATCATTTGCTTTTTAATTATCTTCAAGCTTCGGGATACCCGGTTTATGTATTTGCTGCTGGCCCATCGTTAACCATGGTTTTTACTCACGCCGCATATGTGATTTTTGAAAGTGGTTTACTAGTTTATATGTC
>JALXCS010000080.1 GCA_026990815.1 Methylomonas sp.
ACCCTGGAGCGTTCGAATCGATGGGAGCAGTTTTGGGATAAAGTCAGTCAATATGGTGCTGTCCATTGCTAACTTACATCATAATGTAGCTATACCCGTTTTAAATAGCACATGCGTATCCGTCTTCTAATCCAGTGATCCAACTCAGGAACAGGGCGATAATATTCACTCAGTCCATAGTAGTTTATCCAGCCAGAAATGTATCGCCTGAGTTGTTGATACCGATAAGCCCAGCTCACGTCCCAAGATCGACCCGTAATTTTCCGGATGCGATGTTTGAAGTTTGCCAGTGCTTTCGGGCTCCAGAAGATTTTCTTGCCTTTAAAGACAAATCCAAGAAAACTAAGGTGACGTACCAGGGCAATCGGGTTTAAATTTATGGGCTACAAAATCAGAAAGTTAGGTTTTTCATAATTTCAATAAAAAGCCTTTTTCTTATGAGCTTGAAAAGAGAAAAACACAACCCATTGATTTTACATGCATCATTAAATGTCAAGATATTTTAAACCCGATTGCCCTGAACGATATGGGGTCTCCTAAAGAATTTTGGTGAGAAATTATTTATTATTGAACATGTAAAAGTTATCATCATTATTTTCGGCCTTGGTTTTTATGATTGGCATTACGGTTGCCAAATCTTTTTTGAACTTTATTGGCATTTTGCTAACATAGTATGTATGAGACGGTTTGGTATTTTATTTCTGGCTTTTGTAACAATCTGGATGTCTACCTGGATGGTGACGGATATCCACGATTGGGCTGTCGAAGATAATACCCAACCGCATCCTGTGTTTTCTTTCAATCAGACTGTTTCTGGTGATCATTTAGCAACTGCTACTGATCACCAACCACACTGCGGAGTTTGCAGTTATGATCATGGAGGTCATATTGGCCACACTTTAGCAGCAATTTCTTATTTTGCTCCAGTTATCCAGTCGCAAAGTCAAATAAATATTCTTCATCCTGATTTTTGGTATTCCAGAAGTACAATACCTACGTTACGCCCTCCGATTGCCTGAGTGCTTTCCCGCTCTAAGGTTAATTTTGCCATCTTAGACAATCCCCTTTTTTCCAAATGAAACTTCATTGAGCCTTGGTTTGGTTCGCTTTGTGAAGGAAGTTTGAAGTTGGAATTTTATACCTGTTGACGAGCGTTTTTCGACGATACCTTAGCTTTTAACGCTTGAGGCCAATTCCGTTAATATTTTCAGTCAGGAGGTTCAGTGGAACCAAAAAATTTTATTAAGCACTTCATGATGCTAGCATTTTTCTGCAGTGTCCAATCAGTAACTGCGGAAACTGCTAAGTATGATGTGCCACCACCAGATATTCTAAATTCCCAGGTTGAGTTAGTAGAGCCTCAGGGCATATTAACCTTGGAACAAGCCTTGTCTTTGTCTCTTTTACATAATCCGATGTTACAAGATTTTGCTTTGGCAACTAGAGTTGCTGATATAAAAACTTTGCGTGCCGGTCTATTTAAAAACCCAGAACTCGATATTGAGGTCGAAAATTTTTTAGGATCAGGGCGACTCAGACGTTTTCAACAAACTGAAACGACCTTTTCAATTAGTCAACTTTTTGAGTTAGGTGGAAAACGCTCTAAACGCAGGGCCTTGGCTGAGAATGAATATGATCTGTCGATTTGGGATTACGAAACACGGCGGATGGATATGATTTATCTGATGGCAATTAATTATATAAAGGTTTTGGCTAATCAGGCTCGCCTTGAACTGGCAATAGAAACTACCAGACTGGCTGAGGAAATCTATGACACAGTAGGTGCCAGAGTTAGAGCCGGGAAAGTTTCACCATTGGAACAAAGCAAGTCTCGAGTGGAACTGGCTAATGCCCGGTTGGAAGAGGCCCGTGTAAAGCGGGCATTGATTATTAGTAAGCAAAACTTAGCAACATTGTGGGGCAGTGCAAATCCTCTATTCAGCAGTGTATCAGGTAATTTATTTGTAACTCAAAAGCTTCCTGAATTTTCTGAAATTCAGACAAGGCTGAAAAACAATCCGGATCTGGCTCGTTGGGAAGCAGAAATTGAACGGTATCGAAAAGCTATATCATTGGCTAAAGCAAAAAAAATTCCTGATGTTACTGTCATGGCAGGCGCCAGATATTTTGCTGATCAGGATGACTTTGCAGCTGTTGCAGGATTTTCTGTGCCATTGTTTATTTTTGATAACAAACAATATGGTGTAGATGAGGCCAATCTTTTGCTTACTCAAGGACTACAAAAGTTTCAAGCGGCCGGAGTTGAAATTCGCGCTGCACTTGTTGAAAACTATCAACAAGTGCAGATGAGCGAAATTGAAATTGCAGCGATTAAAAACGAAGTATTACCCAGCGCTAAAGCGGCATTAGAATCGGCAAAGACAGCCTACAGATTGGGAAAAATTGGTTCTTTAGATTTGTTAGATGCTCAGAGAACTTTGTTTCAAACCAGTGTTCAACAATTAGAAGCGTTAGTTTCTTACCATCTGAATGTTGCCAGAATTGAACGATTAATTGGTGGGGCTTTAAACCCTGCAACCACAAATTAAGTTGGAATATAACATGATTCAGTACCTAACACATTGTATAAAAAGATTAAATAAGACAAACTTGGTTTTGCTGATAATGGCTTTGTTTGGTTTTTATAGTTTTTCTCAATACGTATTAGCTGAACAAGAACATAACCATGAACAACGTGCTCTCGAAGATAAGGAGCATAAGCATAAGCATGAGGCTAATGAGCTTCAGCATGATCATCAAAAAAAAGAACAACATGGACATGAAGAAGGACATGAGGAACACGAGCACGAGGAACAAACAGGACAAGGACGTAAGGAACATGAGCATGGAGACCATGAAGAAGAACCAGGACTAAAATTTTCTTCATCAGAATTACAAGAGTTTGATATAAAAATACAACAAGCCAAATCAGGAGTTATTAGCAAAACTCTGAATTTGTTTGGTGAGGTGACTGTAGCACCTGAGCGTTTATTTCATGTTGTTCCCCGAGTCTCAGGTGTTGTTCGCCAGGTCTATAAACATCTTGGTGATAAGGTAAAAGCAGGCAATATTCTTGCAACTTTATCCAGCCGTGAACTGGCTGATGCAAAAGCTCAGTTTGTTGCAGCACAAAGTTTATTGCAATTGGCCAATGCAAATCTCAAACGCGAATATTCCTTGTTTAAGAGAAAGATAACGGCAAAAAGTGAATATCTTGAGGCAAAACAGGCCCAGGTCGAAGCATCGATAAAACGTAAAGCAGCACAGCAACGATTGAAAGCATTAGGACTATCAGAACAGGCAATCAAGTCAGTTTTAAAAGATGTTGATAAAGACCTTACATTGTTTGAAATTCGTGCGCCGGCCGATGGTGTCATTATTGAAAAACATGCCGTGCATGGTGAGGTATTAGAAACCAGTACTCGAAGTTTTACGATTGCTGACTTATCTCAGGTTTGGGTCAATTTTACGGTTTATCAGAAAGATTTGCTTTTTGTCCATCAAGGACAGAAAGTGATGATAACTACACAATTTGGTGTACCGACCAAAGAAATGTCAGCTGTCAGCACAATAAGTTGGATTAGTCCGGTTTTGGACGAAATGACCCGAAGCGCTACTGCCAGGGTAATCTTGGATAATCCTCAAGGGGTTTGGCGTCCTGGCTTGTTTGTCAGTGGCAGGGTTGCAATTGAAAAAACTCAGGCGGCTATCGTTATTCCTCTTTCAGCCCTGCAAACCATCAATGGCGAGACGATTGTTTTTATTCAGCATGAAGATGGCGATCTTGAACCACAAGTTGTACAAACTGGACGTAGAGATTTTCAGAATGTGGAAATATTGCAAGGTTTAACAGCCGGTCAAGGCTATGTGAGTCAAAATGCTTTTACCTTAAAAGCACAAATGCAAAAAGGCAGTTTTGGCCATGGACATAGTCATTAACAGTGGGGAAATAACATGATTAATCAATTTATAAATTTATCCCTGCGCAGCCGGTTGTTAATGCTGGTGCTGGCCATTTTAGTGCTGGCAGCTGGCTATCGCAGCTATCAGGCATTACCGGTGGATGCCTTTCCTGATGTATCGCCTAATTTGGTACAGGTGTTTACGATTACTGAGGGCTTAGCGCCTGAAGAAATTGAAATGTATGTGACCTATCCGGTAGAAGCGGCGATGACGGGTTTACCAGGCATTGAAAAGATACGATCAGTTTCAAATTTCGGATTATCGGTGGTGAATATTTATTTTCAAGATGATGTGAGTATTTACTTTGCTCGGCAATTAGTTGGTGAACGATTACAGGAAGCCCGCGACCAAATACCTGCCAGCTTTGGTGAGCCTGCCATGGGACCCATTTCAACAGGAATGGGTTTAGTGCTTTTTTATTATCTGAAAGATGATACCAACAGCTATTCATTGGAAGATCTGCGCACCATGCAAGATTGGATTGTTAAATTTAATTTGCAAACAGTGCGTGGTGTCACTGAAGTGTTGGGAATTGGGGGATTTGAAAAACAATTTCAAGTGGTTGTCAGGCCAGATGCACTACTTCGGTATAAGGTATCTTTGAAAGAAGTGATAGAGCGAATTGAAGCTAATAATCTGAACGTTGGAGCACAATATCTGGAGAAAAACAGTGAGCAATTTGTAATTCGCTCTGTTGGACTTGCAACAGGTATTGATGATCTTAACGAAATTATTATCAAAAGTTTCGATGGTAAACCTGTTTACTTGCGCGAACTGGCTGATGTCAGGATCGGTGGCGCTATCAGGCGTGGTTTACAGACGCATAATGGTAAAGGTGAAGTGGTTGCCGGGATGGCCATTAAATTATACGGCACCAATGCATCAACGGTCATTGAACGGGTTGAAAATAAAATTAAGGATATTAATAAAACCTTACCAAAAGGCGTGAGTATTGTCCCTTATTACCAACAGAAAGATATTGTTGAGGCCGCAGTAAGTACCGTTACCAGTGCTTTGGTGCAGGGTATTATTCTGGTGGCCTTGGTGTTATTTGCCTTTATGGGCGGTTTTCGTCCCAGCCTGGTTGTCGCACTCTCAATCCCTTTTTCGGTGATGTTTGCTTTTATTGCCATGGACTTTTTTGGCATGTCTGCAAACTTAATGTCATTGGGAGGGCTGGCAATTGCCATCGGTATGATGGTGGATGGCACCATCGTGATGGTAGAAAATGTTGATCGTTTGTTACGGGAATCCGATCCAGATGAATCGCGTTTACATGTAGTTGGAAGAGCATGCCGTGAGGTGGGCCAACCCATTTTATTTGCCATTGCCATTATAATTATTGTGTTTTTGCCCTTGTTTACGCTGGAAGGGGTTGAAGGTAAAACCTTTAGGCCGTTGGCCTATACGGTTGCACTAGCGATGCTGGGCTCTTTAATTTACGCCTTGTTTATAGCGCCGGTGTTATCAGATGCCATGATGCGCCGTTCAATTAAATCAGCTGATGGCAAGCCAGGAATGGATGAGCGCATCCTCAATGCTTTGCTTAAACCCTATCGACCTTTGGTTGAGTATTTTGTGTGCAATCGTAAGGTTGCTGTTGCACTGTCAGCGGGGCTTTTGCTTATTGGAATGGCGATATTCCCCTTTTTAGGTTCGGAGTTTACGCCAAAATTACAAGAAGGTACGATTGTTGTACGTTTAACCATGGCGCCTTCAATTTCCATTAATGAAAGTAAACGCAATACTTTGATTGTAGAACGGCGTTTGTTGAAGATACCCGAAGTAATCGAAGTCACCAGTCGTATCGGCCGGGGCGAAGTGGGAGCGCATGCTGATCCTATCAATTCAGCAGAAATGTATGTCATTCTGAAAGATAAAGATGACTGGCGAAAACCCGGAGATCAGGAATTTATCGAGCAAGAAATCAGAAAAACGGTTGCCAAACTGCCAGGTATTACAGCAAATTTGACGCAACCAATTGAAATGACTGTTGATGAACTACTGGAAGGCGTCAGGGCAGAATTAGCGATCAAATTATTTGGTGATGATTTGCAACAATTAAAATCCAAGGCAGATGAAATTGCTGCGGTGGTTAAAACAGTCAAAGGTGCGGCTGATGTCCAGGTTGATCAGGTATCTGGAACGCCACAACTTGTCATTACCCCAGATCGTCACGCAATTGCCCGATATGGACTTAATCTGGCTGATGTTCAGGATCTTATTAGCAGTGCAGTCGGTGGTGTTACCGCTGGGCAAGTTTTTGAAGGCATAAGGCGTTTCGATATTTTAGTTCGATACCCAGAACAGAATCGAAATACCCTTGAGGCAATTCGTAATTTATTAATCAGTGGCCCAGAAGGTATCAACGTACCACTTGCACAAATTGCTACTATCAAAGAAATTGTTGGACCAAGACAAATTACCCGGGAAAACAACCAACGCTTTATCAGTATTCAAGCAAATGTGATAGGCCGCGATATTGTCTCCTTTGTAGAAGAAGCCCAAGATACAATTGACAGTAAAATACAATTGCCGCCTGGATATTACACTACCTGGGGTGGGCAATTTCGATTGCAACAGGAAGCCAATAAGCGTTTGGCTATTGTTATTCCCGCTACCCTGGTTATTATTTCGTTACTTCTTTATAGCAGTTTTGGGTCACTGAAAAATGCCGCCTTGATTTTGTTGAATATCCCGTTGGCCTTGGTTGGTGGTGTCATTGCGCTATGGATCAGTGGCCAAAATCTTTCTGTACCGGCTTCGGTGGGTTTTATTGCGCTTTTTGGCATTGCTCTGGAAAATGGCATGGTGCTAATGACTTATTTGAACCAGCTGATTAAGGATGGAGTAGCAATAGATGAGGCCTCCATACGTGGAGCTTGTTTAAGGGTGAGGCCAGTTTTGATGACAGCAGTCACTACGGCATTGGGATTGATTCCTCTTTTGATGGCAACCGGAACCGGATCCGAAGTACAAAAACCATTGGCAACCGTTGTTGTAGGTGGGTTAGTGACTTCCACATTTTTGACGTTGTTGGTCATTCCTGCTTTATTTAAATGGTTTGTGACAGAAAAAGAAATTCAATAATGATTTTTTTAGATTTATATTTTTTGAGATCCCATAGAAATGAGAACATAAAATGAACCAAGTTATTGCTTATATAAAACCCCATAAACTAGAAAATGTCATGTTGGCATTGCATAAAATTAAAGGTCTGACAGGTATTAGTCTAATAGATATTCGAGGCTGCGGACGAAGCAGAAAAGAAAATTCTGATGAAATTTTTGACGAGGATAATTTTGGCCTGGTTTATAGGGTAAAATTGGAAATAGCCTGCCTTGAAGATGTCTCAAAGGAAGTCGTTGAAGCAATTCGGAAAAGTGCGCATACCGGGCTTAAAGGAGATGGAAAAATCTATGTGCTTCCAGTATTGGATGCTGTTCGCATCAGTACTGGTGAAACTGGGACAATGGCTGTTTGATTTTTTTGAAAGAGGTGTGCTTGTATTGCTGTTTTTTGCGACTGAAAACACAGTTAAATAGAGCTCGCCTCTAAAATTATTTTTGTATACAAAATGAATAACGAACCACAACAACCGGAAAATTCTTGTTGCTGCCATCATGATGAACAGCCAAATAATGCCCAGCCATCTTTATCACAAGCTGTAAAAGGAACGACATTTAAAATCGAAGGTTTGGATTGTGTCGAAG
>JALXCS010000081.1:0-10409 GCA_026990815.1 Methylomonas sp.
TTACTGGATACAATCTTCACTGACATGTCTGCACACCCTTCTCATGTTGTTTCGAGAAAGACTAACAAACTTGCTATTTTATTGAAAGAATTATTTACATCAATTTGTAGCTATACCCTCGCTCAGGGCATCGCGGCCAAGCAGGTTTGGGCTGTCGATGCCGTGCAGTTGCAGATTCATGGCGCCGATGCGCAACATGGTGCTGTCAAATTCGATGCCGGTAAACATGGCGCTGTTGTAGTGATCTCTGAATTCTTGCTCATGAAACCAGTCGGGGTGGTTATCATGGATATATTCGCCGGTTGCCACCAAAAATCCGGCGGTGCCACAGGCCGGATCGCAAAGCGTATCGTCTTTGCCCGGCTGCATGATCTCCACCATCATTTTGATAATGTGGCGCGGGGTTCTGAATTGGCCGTTGGTGCCTGCGCTGGCAATTTTTGAGAGCAGATATTCATACAGATCACCTTTGGTATCCCGATCCTCCATCTGGATTTTGTCGATCATCTGCACCACTTGATCCAGCAGTTTGGGTGTGGAAATCATAAAGGTTGCGCCTTTCATGAATTGGGCAAACACCCCGGCGCTGCTGCCCAGTTGCTTCATGTGCTCAAACACGGTGAGGTTGTCACAATCGGCCTGCGGCTGGGTGAACAGGGCAAACAGGGTTTCAGGATCATTGTTTTTCAGGCGATGCCAGCGGAATTTGTTTTGTGCTTCGGTATAAATTGCGCGCTGCACTTGACTGCTAATCAGATTAGCTTTCTTTTCTTCCAGTAATTGCCGTTCATCCATGCGCCGCAGAAACAGCAGGAAGGTGAATTGTTCGATGACGGTCAAGGGGTTGCTGATGCCGCCTGTCCAGAAGGCTTCCCATATTTTATCAACCTGGTTTTTGAGTTCTCCGGTTATCATGTTTTTCCTGTAAAAAATCGTTCCCACGCAGAGCGTGGGAACGATGAGTGAATATTATAGTTTAGTATGTAAATTGAATACTACGTAATGACTGTTACACGGCTGGGCGGGACACTTACTTTGCTTTCAACATTTAATTTAATATAGTCAAATGCTTGTATAATTTAGTAATATAGTCAAATGCTTGTATAATTTAGCGGCAATGATGGTGCTTAGACGGGTTTTTGGAAGATTGACTATAAAAAACAGACTTATCCGACACGATTGTGAAAATATTTTATGCGAAGGCTTTAGTGTCAAAATTGTTCGTACCGAGAGAAAAAAAACCATCGCATTTAAGGTGTCTGAAGGTAATGCTTCGATTGTGGTGCCAAAAAACCTGCCTCATCAAGAGATTGTGAGTCTGGTTGTAAAAAAGCAGCGATGGGTCAAAGAAAAACTGGATTTTCAACGGACTCTGCCAAAACTAAATCCCAGAAATTTTGTTGCTGGAGAATCTTTTTATTTTCTTGGGAAGTCCTATCAATTACACATAAAAAAAGCTGGTTCCTCGCTTTTGTTATTCCAGGATAAGTCTTTCATTGCTTACGTCAGGAACCCTGAAGTTGATAATGCGAAAGTAATCAAGTCATTATTTAAAAGGTGGTATCAGAGCCGGGCTGAAAAAATTTTGCGGGATAAAACAGCAGTCTATGCAAAGGCTATTGGTGTTAAGCCCGGGAAAATCACCATTAAATCATTCAAATCCAGATGGGGAAGTTGCAGTATTAAAGGAGATCTTCAATATAATTGGCGTGTTGTTATGGCCCCTGAAGGAATAATTAACTATCTGGTTGTACATGAGCTGTGCCATATTCTGCGTCATAATCATTCGCCTGCTTATTGGCAAGCTGTTGCGAGGTTTTATCCCGAATATAAGGAAAGCAGAGCCTGGCTAAAAGTTAATGCTCGGTTACTGGAATTTTGAGGGTTTGTGGTTCAGCTTTAAATGGTAAATTTATTTCTTGAACGTTTCTTAAGGAAATGTCTGGTTTTATCCAGGCATTGACTGGTTGTAATAAGAATGTTGAATTTTAAACTTTAATTTTCATGACTTGATCTGACAGATACCATTTTCAGAAGTGAATTTCAGATTAAATTACGATAATTTTTTTGAAATAACTAATAATTTGGGTTTCTTTAAATCGGTTTTATCAATTTCTAAAACTTCGTATTGAAATAATGATTTATCCAGGGCATTGATTTGATTCTGTAATGCCTCCAGTTCCTGTAAGCCGCCGGGATGACCGGGATATGCGACCATGGTTATGATTCCAGATTTCTTCAATAGCTGACATGCTGTTTTTAGAGCAGCTAATGTTGTGTTTGTTTTGGTAATAACTGATTTATCACTGCCTGGTAAATACCCCAGATTAAACATAATGGCGCTGATGTTCTGGTGGTCATTGACAGGAATGTAGCTGGCTATTTTTTCATGGCCGACATGAATTAGTTGTACTTGTAAGAGTAGTCGCTGTTCCCTAAGTTTTTGTTCGGTTATCTCAAGCGCGCGTCGTTGGATGTCAAAGCCATAGACTTTTCCTGTTTCTCCAACTTGTTGGGCAAGAAACAGGGTGTCGTAACCATTGCCACAAGTCGCATCAATGGCAATGTCTCCAGACTTCAGTATTTTGGAAATGGTTTTGTGTGCTTCTTTAACAAGAGAAATGTTGGGGGGCATGTTTTGAGAACCTCGATAAACCGGTTACAAAATCCGATTGCGGCGTTGCTTAGGGTCCAAAATTCTCATCTGAGACTTTCTCTACTCTGTTCGCCTGCACTCGAATTTATTAATATGGTTTTTTCGAGGTTCTCAGCTGCTTAAATCCGAAACGTAAGCAGTTTTTTATTTTGTAACTTTATTATAAAGTTCTGCAGCTTTATTTTTTGCTGCCTTTGATAAGCCTGAAATTTTAGCCTTGGTTTTAAACCACAAGAGTTTGGTTTTGCCAGTAAACCCCAATAAGCGGTCGCCTTCAGCTACGGGTTCTCCAGTTTCTCCAATTGTATCGGTTTTTAGATAGCCCTTTTCAACAACAAAGACGGTGTTACTGCGTATCTGCGGTGTGTAAGCTTCTTTGATTGAAATTTTAACAACTGTCAGTTCGTCACCACTTGGGGTCTCTAATAGTACATCGCCAATCTGAGTGCCGGAAGATAGAACCCGCTTGTCGGTGATTTCCGGAACTCCCTCAAAAACAACATTATAGATTTTGTCTTGCGGAATCGAGGCCTCTTTGACATTTTTACTGGCACATCCGGAAAGAAACAAAAAAGCAATCAAACCAATGAATAGAAAATTTCTCATGTTATCCCTCTATAAATTTTAGATTTTCAATTTTCGTGAATCAAACATTGATTATTACACTTTAAACAGTCCTGATTGTAAATAGCTATCAAGCTTTATGACTTGGGAAAATATTTATCATAATGTCGATCGATGTTGGTTTTTTCAGGCAAAGGAGAGGAATTGATCAGGTGATCACTAAATTGACGTACAAACCAAGGGATTAATAAACTACCTTTGGCGCCAAAACCATTAAATATAAGTAGCTCTGGACGTTTTGGGTGGTTTCCCAAAAAAGGCTGCCTATCAATTGTGGCTGGTCTAATTTGCGCTTGGTGGTTTATGATATGGTTAGTTAAAAAAACAGGCACATATTGGTTAAGTGACTGAATTAATGTATTTCTGGCTTGAATCGTTGTTTTTGTATCAATGTTGTCTCTGTCAAATGTAGCGCCAGTTCGAAACTTGTGATTGCCGGTAGGGATCACCCAAAAGCCATAATTTAGAATGAATTCAGGAATGCAAGTGGGGCTGTCTAGGGTCAATATTTCACCTTTTGCCAGGTTAAATGGCAGCCACGAAAACCAGGGGTTATTTTGTGCTTGATAACCTTCACAGAAAATAATTCTACTCGCCTTGATATTTTGCCATTGGAAATTGTTGGTTTGAATTGTTAAATCCCGATAATTGAAAACAGTTGTCAAATATTGGTGGGTTTGTTGCAGGTAATTTTTTATTTTAGAAAGTAAAGGTTTTATTTTTAAAAAACCGGTTTGTTTTTGTTCGAGAATGCCATATGGAGTAATTAAATTGAGATCTGCAATTGCGGGTTTCAGTCCGGAAAGGTAAGCACGATAATTGGGGTCAGTCAGGCGTTTTTTGCAATACTGATTTTCTTGCTGAGTACGAAGTAGCCGCAGCATAGGTTTTTCAATCAAAAAATCCTGGTTAAAAAAAATGCTCAGGTCTTGATAATACTTTTTAGCTGCGGGTAGCAAAAAATCAATATCCGGATTTTTTACCAGACGTATGCCGGTGATTGGGTTTATCAGGACGGCTGCAATTTGTGAAGCGCTGGTGTTGCCATTGTCAACGACTATAACCCGCTGGCCTCTTTGATTTAGTTCCCAGGCTAAAAGACTTCCTGCCAATCCCTGGCCAATGATCAGAAAATCAACTTTTTGTGAGGGCGGGTTGCTCAAAGTTGATGCCTTCCCAGCCAAATTTTATAAAATTGCGGATATTTTGATGGTCATTACCTTCGGGATTTAGCAATACATCTTGATGGTAGTAATCACCAAATAATTCCAGGGTTTGTTGTTGGTCAAGCTGGTGGATAAGGGCGAAAGCAAAAATTTTGCAAGATCCTTCATTAGTTCCTGCTTCATTAATAACCTGCTCATCGCCTTTGCCATTACTAAATCGAGTGGGATGGTACTGATAGTATTTGGCAATGATGGCCATAGTTTCGGAAAAACTGACTGGTTCACCATGTTTGATTTTTTCAATAAAAATTTCAAGTGACATACAAATTTATATTTATATTAATGATGTTTCATAATTCGAGCTTTTTCCCGCTGCCAGTCGCGTTCCTTGGAGGCGGCTCGCTTGTCATGCAGTTTTTTGCCTTTGGCCAGTCCAATTTCCAGTTTGGCGCGTCCTTTCTTCCAATACATGGCCAGCGGAACCAGTGTGTAACCTTTTCGTTCAACACTGCCAATTAATTTGTTTATTTCGCTTCGATGCAGGAGTAATTTCCGAACTCGCGTAGCTTCAGGATTAACATGGGTAGATGCGGAGGAAAGAGCAGAAATATGCATGCCCGAAATCCAGACTTCACCCTTTTTGACGAAAATATAGCTTTCTTTAAGTTGCACCCGGCCTTCCCGGATACTTTTAACCTCCCAGCCTTGCAGTACCAAACCGGCTTCAAACTTTTCTTCGATGATATATTCATGAGAAATATAGCGGTTTTTAGTGATAATGTTACTTTGCTGTTTTGGTTTCTTTTTAGATTTTTTTCCAGCCATATTTTTGTTAAAACGATTTTTAAACTGACGTCAGGAGATAATTTTGGTATTTTACGTCAATTATAAATTAATACGCTTAGTACAGGACAAAAAATGAATCTGATGGGAAAGCGGGTTGTATGAAGCGTGTCCAGTTAAGATTTTAGAAACAGGATTAATAATGACGGAAACAAAAAAATCAATTCACGGCGAATGGTCATCTCGATTTGCTTTTATTCTGGCGGCAACAGGGTCAGCGGTGGGCCTCGGCAATATCTGGAAATTTCCTTATATCACTGGTGAAAATGGCGGCGGCGCTTTTGTGATTATTTATCTGCTGTGTATTGTTGCAATCGGGATTCCGATTATGATGGCGGAAACTCTGATGGGTCGGCGAGGACGTCAAAGTCCGATCAATACCATGCAAGCCTTAGCCAAAGAAGCCGGGGCGGATGATAACTGGCATTTACTAGGCTGGCTTGGAGTGATTGCAGGATTCCTGATTCTTTCCTATTACAGTGTCATTGCTGGTTGGGCCGGGGCTTATGTGCTCAAGTCGGTAACTGGCAGTTTTTTTGACGGAAGTGCGGAAGAAATTAAAGCTCTGTTTGACAGCTTTATTGCCAGCCCGTTGCAATTGATTTTCTGGCATACGTTATTTATGACAGTGACCATGTATGTTGTTTCGCAGGGTGTAAAAGGGGGGATAGAAAGGGCTGTCAGGTTTTTGATGCCGAGTTTGTTTTTTATTTTAATATTGATGGTTGGTTATGCTATGTCCAGTGGCGGCTATGAGCAGGGTCTGGAATTTCTGTTTTACCCTGATTTCAGCGAAGTAACAGGAGAAAGTATATTAACCGCAATGGGTCATGCCTTTTTTACACTAAGTCTGGGTATGGGGGCAATTATGGTTTACGGTTCGTATTTGCCGAAAGGTATTTCGGTTGGCAAAACGGCAATCTTAATTGCAGGTGCTGATACCGCTGTGGCATTACTGGCCGGTATTGCAATTTTCCCTATTGTTTTTGCCAATGGCCTTGAGCCGAGTTCCGGACCGGGTTTATTGTTTCAATCTTTGCCGATCGCTTTTGGAAATATGGGCGGCGGTTTAATCTTTGGTACTTTATTTTTTATTCTGCTGGTGTTTGCCGCCTTGTCTTCATCAATTTCCTTGATTGAACCCGCTGTTGCCTGGTTAGTGGAAAACCGTAATATGAGCCGTGAAACGGCTTGTGTTTGGTCGGGTGTGATTACCTGGCTGGTGGGTCTTGGTACAGTTTTTTCATTTAATATCGGTGCGGATTTCAAGATTTTTGACAAAACCATATTTGATTTGCTGGATTATCTGACGGCTAATTTAATGCTGCCCATTGGCGGTTTTTGTATTGCAGTTTTTGCTGGATGGATTATGAAAACCGAACATACCAGGGAAGAATTGGCGCCGAGTGAGCCGTGGCATTATACGCTTTGGAAATTTCTGGTCTGTTATGTATCGCCTGCTGCCGTATTTTTTGTGTTTTTGAATGTCATTGGAATTTTGTAAGTATGACTGTAGTAGAAAAAAGCGCTTTGGTGAAGTTTTCCGCACATCAAATGTATGACCTGGTTGAGGATGTTGAGTCTTACCCAAAATTTTTGCCTTGGTGTGCGGGGAGCAGGATTTTAAGCCGTAAAGATAATGTTGTGGAAGCGGAGCTACAGATCTCCAAAGGCGGTTTTTCAAAAAACTTTGCTACTCGAAATATTCATGATCCAGGAGGAAAAATTACTATCAGTTTGTTGAATGGTCCTTTTTCCTACCTGGAAGGTGTTTGGAATTTTATGCCGTTACGTGAAGACGCCAGTAAAATCAGTCTTGATCTGGAATTTGAAATGTCCGGGAAACTGGCAAGCCTTGCCTTCGGTGCGGTATTTCACCAAATTTGCAATACTATGGTTAGCGCTTTTACCCAGCGGGCAAAACAGGTTTATGGGTAACCCGGGCATCTTTGTTGAGGTGGCTTATGCAAGACCGGATCAACAAAAAATTGTAGAGCTTGAAATTCCTGAAGGAAGCAGTATTGAGCAGGCGATTATTGAATCTGGTATGTTGCTCGAATATCCAGAAATTGACTTGAAAAGTTTTGAAGTTGGTGTTTTTGGGAAAGTGTTAAAAAAAGACCAGTTGGTTAAGTCAGGCGACAGAATTGAAATTTATCGGCCATTAGTCCAGGATCCAAAACAGGCCAGAAGAAATCGGGCGGCAAGAACACCGGTTTGAGCAATGCCGCGTCCTTGCGGCAAAAGCAAATTCTTATGCTTGGTCCTGTTGTTCCTGTTCTTTGATTTTACGACTGGTGTAGAAAAAATAACCGATAGCGGCAACGACTAGCACACCAACAAAATAAGGCATTTTTCCGGCAACATCAGTTGGTTTGTTTACATCCGGAAATTTGAATTTTGTCAACACGCCCAAACCAGTATCATTGATATCCACTATAATTGAATCAGTATTTAGACTGGTTAATTGTACTTCGCTGCCATCAAACGGCTTGTAATTTCTTGAGCCTGATTCCACATAATTTGGATAAATGGGTGTAGTGGAGACCTGGGCTTTTCCAGCAAGGGCTTTCGCAAGTTCCTGTTCAATTTGCTGAGTGGTCTTGCCATCGGTTATTATTTCAACTGGCTCATCGCCATTGATTTGCACTCGGATATGGCCACCATTGGTTTTTCTTTCGACACCGATAGAGAAGCCTTCGATATATTCGACATCTGCCGCATATACAATGTCAATTGCAACGCCTTTAGTGGCAGAGGAAAAGCTTCCCGGAACGCTGTATTTGAGTTCTTGATTGGAATAGTCCCTGAAAGTTACACGGGTAAAATCAAAACCGTCCTTATTGGCAATAAGCACCTCGGGTTTGCCCTTGGTGGCGACCGCAGTTGCGCCACGATCATGGGGCGACTCATAGGTCATTGCGTCATTAAGCGCCTTGGCAATTTTTTTGGCTGCCGCTACATCGGTTGTCGGTTTTTTGCTACCCGGACCGCTAATAAAAGTCAGGCCATTGGCTCTATGCGTCACATCGCTACCTCTGCGCCACTCAACCATGTAGGAAAAAGCGGCATCGCCAGTTTTCTTGGGGGCACTGGTTGTCAGATGTATTTGGTCTGCCCCGGCAGGCTTGGCCCAGCTTAGGCTTGGCAATGTAAGCACCGATGCAAAAATAATAGCTGATTGTAATAATTTATTGTTTTTCATTGATTCAATCCTCCTCGTTTTATTCGTGGGATACCCTATCATAATTAAGGGCTTTCTGCTAATTAATAAATTTCATATATTATAAATCTCTGTAATTGTTTTTTACTGGGAAACTACATTTTTATCATTGGAGACGGGGCTGATATTCAACTACAATTAGTAGCTTTTGTTTAATCAGGAATAAAATGACTATAAACGCCGAGTTGCTGGAAAAAATTATTCGAGAAGCGGGTTCGATTGCATTGACTTATTTTGATGACCTGAAAAATCTTGAAATCAGCAAAAAAAGTTCTCGGGATTTTGTTACCGAGGCTGATGTTGCTGTCGAGGGGTTTCTAAAAGAAAAGCTGGCTGAGGAATTTCCACAATATGGTTTTTGGGGAGAAGAAAGCGGAAAAACCGATAATCAGAGCAATCGATGGATTGTTGATCCGATTGATGGAACCCATTCTTTTACAAAGGGGCAGTATTTCTGGTCAATTTGTGTCGCCTTGGAATTAGATCGGAAACTGGTTTTTGGGGCGGTTTTTGTGCCAGCTGTGGATGATTATTATTCGGCCTTGTCAGGGCAGGGCGCTTTTAAAAATGCTCTACCGATTTCGGTGTCTTCAGAAGAGCAACTGGAGAGTTCGATGGTTGCAACGGGGTTTGCTTGTCTTCGAAATCATTTGGAAGACAATAATCTTGAGCGGTTTTGTCGTATTGCTAAAAAAACCACGGGGCAAAGAAGATTTGGTTCGGCAGCGATGGATATTTGTATGGTTGCTGATGGCCAGGTTGATGCTTTCTGGGAGCAGGAGTTAAATTTGTATGATGTTGCGGCGGGAGCTTTAATTGCTCAGGAAGCCGGTGCAACAGTCACTGATTTTAAAGGTAATGAAGGGGTTTTTCCAAAACAGATTCTGGTCACCAATGGTAAATTACTGGATCAGCTTTTGCCGTTGATGTAGCAGACAATTCAAGTTTTACTTAACAGATATAACAATACCAAGTTAGTTAACAATAAGAGTCCGGAAATAAATTTCCAGAATAATAACGGATTGCGTTCAATAATGGGTATTTGCTCGGAGTCTTTCAGGAAATCAGGGTTGGGCTTGGAAATATCATGGATAAATTCAGATAATTCATCATAACGTTGTTGTGGCGAGATGGCAGTAGCCTTTCTTAGGGCGCTGTCTATCCATGTTGGTACCATCGGGTTTTTATGAAAGCTGGGAACATACTCCAGTTTTGACAGGTTCATTTTGCTCGGTTTTTCCGGCATATCCCGGCCATATGGCAGGGAGCGGTTGATCATTTCATAAGTAATCACCCCCAGGGAGTATAGATCTGATTTGATGCTTGGTCTTTGTCCCAAATGATATTCGGGTGCGGTGTAATTAAGGGTGCCAAGAACATTTTCATCGCCATTTTCTAAAGGAGTAATTTCTGCAATACCGGCAATTTTAACCGAGCCAAAGTCAATGATTTTGACGGTACCATTTTTGTCGATCATGATGTTTTCAGGTTTTAGATCCTGATGCAGCATTTCCATACGATGGAAAGCACTTAATCCTTTTGCTATTTGTTTGACAATTTTTCTGACTTCACGAATATAGGGTTTTGGATGGTTGTCGATCCATTCCCGGATTGTCTGTCCCTCAATGTATTCCGTAACATAGTAAATACAGCTTTTGCGGCGGTCTGAGCTTAAAACTTTTAATACATTTTCATGTTTGATTCGTTTTCCGGCCCATTCTTCATGCAGGAAATGTTCGATATAGTGGGCATCATCCTCAAACAGAATCGAAGGGGTTTTTAAAATTACCCTGGTGTCGGTTTTGGTATCAAAAGCACGGTAGATTTGAGTACGCTTGCTGGCGTGTAATTCTTCTTCAATACGATAGCCATCAAGTACCATGCCTGGTTCCAGGAG
>JALXCS010000081.1:10419-25088 GCA_026990815.1 Methylomonas sp.
CTTTTGCTTGCGGTAATTCATCAATTCTGACAAGTTGGCAAGTTAGGTTGTCAATGCTTTGATTGTCAGAGGCTTTTTGAACAATTTTTCCGGAAACGAGATTCAAATCCCTACTCTCGAGGGCCATTTGACGCAGGCTTTTTTCATCAATAAAGTCGTGAACTCCATCTGTTGTCATGATAAAAAGATCGTCTTTTTCCACCGGAAATGCTTTGTAATCAACTTCAAGACGTGGCTCAATCCCCATTGCCCGGCTCAGATAATCCTTGCCGCCTGAAATATTAATTCTGTGATCCCGGGTCATTAGCTCCAGATTACCCCTTCTGATTCTGTAGATTCTGGAATCCCCAATATGGAAGATATGCGCGGTCGTCGATTTAAAAATCAAAATACTCAGGGTGCTGACCATACTTTTTGTCGCTCCCTGGCTTTGCTGCCCCTGGCTAAAAAGCCAGGAGTTGGTGGCGGACAGAATTTTTTGTCCTGCGTTTTTTACAGACCAGGAATCAGGAGTGCTAAAGTAATCGCTAAGGAAGCTGATAACACAGCATTGGCTGGCCTGTTTGCCGTCATCGCAGCCACTCATTCCGTCTGCAATGGCAACAGCCAGGCCTTTGTGTGTTAATAGTGGTTCTGCAGGGATATGGGAGCCAAAAAAATCTTCATTTTCTTCCTTTACGCCTTTGTCACTGCTGGCGCCAATACATGCTTTCAGAGATGATTCATTCATTGGCTGTTTTTTCCTGAATGTTTAAGCTATTTGACGTCAATCAATTCGATGGTGCCGTCTTCCATAATTTCGACCATTTGTCCTTTGGGTTCGTTCAGGAAAATGATGATGCATAGGAACACGAAAACCGCAGTCCCAGCAATGGTTAGAAAGAAGATATTACTCGGTACAAAAGACAGAACCGTCAAGAATACCAGGCCGCCAACATTTCCGAAGGCACCCACCATGCCTGCAAACTGACCGGTCATGCGTCTTTGGATCAAAGGAACCATGGCATAAACGGCACCAGAGCCAGCTTTAGAGAAAATTCCTCCCAATATTGTTGCGCCAACAACCAGTAATAACGGCCAGTCGGAAGTCACTTTGCCCAAAATAAAAAAACTGATGGCTGCCCCCGCAGAAACAATGCCCAAAGTTAACTTGCGGCCGATTTTATCACTTAGCCAGCCTCCAGCGGGTCTAGCAAACAGATTGATAACAGGATAAATACCAGCCAAAATACCCGCCTTAACAGGAGCGACGTTGAAGGTGTCAACATAGTACAAAGGCAACATTGAGACGACAGCCAGTTCTGCGCCGAAAGTTAAAGCATAGGCGATAGAAAGAATGGCAACTTGTTTGAAAGCATAGCGCTGCATTTCCGGTACTTCTGTCTTAAAAATGGTATGATTAATGTGAAGTATTTTCCAAGCCTGAAAAATAAATAATCCTGCAAGTGCGGCATAAATGGAGTAAGCAGTTGCTTCGTTGAACCAATGCATTTTTGCCGATAGCTTCCATGTTAATACACCTAGTGCCAGGTACATCGGTGTGTTCATGATTATGTACAGGAATAAATCCTTTTTACTGGTGACTTCCATTGCGCCCATTTTTTTTGGTTTGAAGTAGGTCGAGCCTTTTGGTGTATTTGAGACGCTGAAATAGTAAATAACCCCGTAAATGATTGCGATAACGCCAGTAAAAGCGATAGCATAACGCCAGCCGTTTTGTGCTCCGAAATAGAGTGCAATCGAGGGTAAAATAATGGCTGCGCCAGCTGAACCAAAATTTCCCCAGCCGCCGTAAATACCTTGGGCAATACCTGTTTGTCTGGCGGGGAACCATTCCGAAATCATTCGGATACCGACAACAAAACCTGCTCCTACAAAACCGGACATAAAGCGCACGATAGCCAGCTGTTGATAGGTTTGACATAAGGAAAAACCAATACTAGTCAATCCCCCTAAAATTAGAATGGATGAAAATAACTGTTTGGGTCCGTATTTATCAACGAGCATACCAACGACAATACGTGCCGGGATGGTGAGAGAAACATTAAGAATCAGTAGAATTTTGACTTCCTGTTCACTCAGATGAAGTGCGTCGCGAATATAGGGCATTAAAGGGGCATGGGCAAACCAGACCATGAAGCTGATAAAAAAAGCAAACCAGGTCATATGTAAAATTCTGATATTGCCGGAAAATGAAAATAAATTTAGTTTGTTTGATGACATTTTTTAACCAAATTAATAAAGAATAATAATTGTTTTTATTTAAGCAGTAATTGTGCCAAATATTAAACTCCCTTGATATTAAGGAGTGTTTCGCAAGACACTAGCGTTGAATATAAAAATTCGGCACTGGAACAGTCAGTCAATTAATGATGATGCACCATGTTGAATCAAAGGAAAAATTAATATTTACTGGCGATTTGGGTTGTGAAAAAAATGAAAATCCACCCACTTGGATCGGGTAATCATGAGTGTGAAAGGTAAAAAGAAGATTAATGATTGCTTTTAAACTGAGAAATAGAGTAAAGTTGCCGCCCCGCATTTGAATTATCACGCCCTAAAATGGCGCGACGGATCTGCTATTATTCCTTATGATTCATTATTAATCAATGGTTTGGTTAAAATGGCACAAACTCTGCTAGCTTCTACGTAATTGTATTTTTCAAAGGTAAAAAATGAGTAATAAACAAACCCTAGTTGTTGTTGGTAATGGCATGGTCGGCCAGAACTTTCTGGAATCTCTGGTCGAGAGTGAATTAAGGGACCAGTTTGAAATCGCCACATTTTGCGAAGAACCCAGGCCAGCTTATGACCGGGTTCATCTTACAGAATATTTCAATGGCAAGTCAGCAGATGATTTGTCTTTAGTTACAGATGGTTTTTTTGATGAGTACGGCATCCAGGTTCATATCGGCGATAAAGCAGTAGAAATTGACAGGCAAAAGCGGCAGGTCATCTCGGAAAAAGGCGTGGTTATTCATTATGATAAACTTGTTTTGGCGACTGGCTCTTATCCTTTTGTTCCGCCGGTCCCTGGTCATGACCGAGAGCAATGTCTGGTTTATCGAACGATTGAGGATCTTGAGGAAATTGCTGCAGCTGCAGAAAAATCCAAAGTCGGTGCTGTGGTTGGCGGTGGTTTGTTAGGTCTGGAAGCCGCAAAGGCGTTGTCGGATTTGGGATTGGAAACCCATGTTGTTGAATTTGCTCCGCGTTTGATGGCTGTTCAGCTCGATGAAGGCGGTGGTGCAATGCTGAGAAAAAAAATTGAAGATCTTGGTGTTGTCGTTCATACCAGTAAAAACACAACAAATATTGGAAATGGGGAGCAATGTTTTCATAAGATGACATTTGCGGATGGCGAGGAATTGGAAACAGATATTGTGTTGTTTTCAGCAGGTATTCGCCCCCGCGATGATATTGCCCGAGGTTGTGGACTGGAAGCTGGCCCAAGGGGCGGTATTGTTATTGATAATCAATGCAGGACATCTGATTTCAATATCTATGCAATTGGCGAATGTGCTTTATGGGATGGCAAGATTTTTGGTTTGGTTGCTCCGGGTTATTCCATGGCGCGTACAGTTGTTGCTGATTTGGCGAGCACCGAAGCCAATTTTGCCGGTGCCGACATGAGTACTAAATTAAAGTTAATGGGTGTTGATGTTGCCAGTATCGGTGATGCTCATGCTAAAACTCCGGGGGCAATGGTTTACACTTATCAAAATGGTGAGTCGGAAATTTACAAGCGAATTGTTGTTAGTGAGGATAACAAAAAATTACTAGGTGCTGTGCTGGTTGGAGACGCTTCTGGATATGGTACTTTGCTGCAGTATTGTTTGAATGAAATCGAATTGCCGGAGCATCCTGATTCTTTGATATTACCGCATCGATCTGATGAATCGGTTGGTTTAGGACCTGATGCGCTTCCAATGTCAGCACAAATATGTTCTTGTTACGATGTTTCCAAAGGGCAAATTTGTTCAGCAATTGAGCAAGGTTGTACTACCATGGCCAGTTTGGCTGATTTCACTCAGGCAACAACCGGCTGCGGAGGCTGTAAGGCGCTCTTGAAATCAGTTCTTGATTGTGAGCTTGAAAAGGCCGGTATTGAAGTCAATACTGATATTTGTGAGCATTTCGCCTATACCCGGCAGGATCTATATAATTTGGTGATGGTGAGTGAAATTAAAACTTTTGGCGAGCTGCTGGATAAACATGGCAAAGGTTTGGGATGCGAAGTTTGCCGGCAGGCGGTTGGCTCTATTCTGGCTTCTTATTGGAATGAGCATATTCTTGAAAAACCTCATATTGGTGTTCAGGATACCAACGATGCATTTCTAGCCAATATGCAAAAAGACGGCACCTATTCTGTGGTTCCGCGCGTAACCGGTGGCGAGCTAACGCCCGACATGCTGATTGCTGCTGGAGAGGTTGCTAAAAAATATCAACTTTACACTAAGATTACAGGCGGTCAGCGAATCGACTTTTTTGGGGCAAGAGTTGATCAGTTGCCCCATATTTGGCAAGAATTGATTGATGCCGGTTATGAAAGTGGTCATGCTTACGGGAAATCCTTAAGAACAGTAAAGTCTTGCGTGGGAAGTACCTGGTGCCGGTTTGGCGTGGATGATAGTCTGAGTTTGGCGATTGAGCTTGAAAATCGATATAAAGGTTTGCGCGCACCTCATAAAATCAAAATGGCTGTATCTGGCTGCACTCGCGAATGTGCTGAAGCGCAGGGTAAGGATATTGGGGTGATTGCAACTGAAGGCGGTTGGAATCTTTATGTGTGCGGAAATGGTGGCATGAAGCCCCGTCATGCGGATTTGTTTGCGACTAATCTTGATAAAAAAACCCTGATTAAATATATCGACAGGTTATTGATTTTTTATGTGCGTACTGCTGCACAATTACAACGCACTTCGGTCTGGATGGAAAATATGGAGGGTGGCCTGGATTATCTCAAGTCCGTGGTCATTGATGACAAGCTGGGAATTTGTGAAGATCTTGAAAAACAAATGCAATATGTCATTGATACTTACCAGTGTGAATGGAAAGCCACCATTGACAGTGAAGAGAAGCTGAAACGGTTCCATCATTTTGTGAACAGTGACAAGCCAGATGACAATATTTTGTTTGTTGAGGAGCGTGGCCAAATTCGTCCTGCCAATGAAGAAGAGCGCAAACACATTAAAATTGTGGAGGAAGTAGCGTGAGTCAATGGGTTGATGTATGCAGCAAAAATGATTTACAGCCAGATTCAGGAGTTTGTGCTTTGGTTGATGGTAAACAGATTGCTATTTTTTATCTGCCAAAACAGCAGGCGGTATTTGCTATCGACAATTACGATCCTTTTGGAAAGGCAAATGTATTATCCAGGGGGTTGGTTGGTGATATTCATGGTGAGCCAATGGTTGCTTCACCCTTACATAAACAACATTTCAGTCTGAAAACAGGTGTTTGTCTTGATGATAAAAATATCAAAGTCAATGCCTACGAAGTTCGCATTGATAATGATCGTGTGGAAATCAAGGTTTAAGGTGTTATCAAATGAATTATAAGTATTACGTTGCTGATATTTTTACTCACAAGCCGTTCAGTGGCGCTCAAGTGGCTGTTTTTCCGGAAGCTGAAGGGTTGAATATTCAGCAAATGAGGCTGATTGCCAGGGAGTTAAACTTATCTGAAACAGTTTTTTTGTTTCAGGATAAAGGCAATACTGCCAGTTGGAAAATGAAAATTTTTTCACCGTTGAAGGAACTGGATTATGCGGGTCACCCAATTATTGCTGCGGCCTATGTGTTAGCAAGTATTGGCAGGATCAATAAGCAGGAGCCTTATTCATCGCTGGAATTTGTGCAAAATTCCGGCGCAATGGATGTCAGTGTCAGTTGGAAGGGTAATGCACCAATTTTTGTTCAGTATGCAATAAAAGTTAAATCTACTGTGGACTATTACACGCCCACAGAAGCAGAAATTGCTGGTTTTTTGGGGTTTGATCGAGCGCATATTGATCAAAAAAAATATCGGGTCCGGTTGGTGTCAGCTGGATATCCCTATCTTGTGGTGCCGCTTTTATATTATGAAACAGTTAGAAAGGCGAGATTTAATTATAATGCCTGGAGCCAATCCAATGCGCCACAGACAGGAGCCCAGGAGATTTTAGTGTTCTCGCCCAAAACTCCAAATCCTGATTCTGAATTTGCCTTGAGGCTGGTTGGACCAAATATTGGTTTGCGAGATGACCCTCCAGTTGGCACAGCGTTGTCCGCATTTGCGGCATATTTGTGTTCATTTGATCATTTACGGAAGGGTACTTACGCTTTTGCCGTGGAAAGAGGTGAGGAAAATATCCGACGCAGTGTTATTAATCTGGAGATGGATCATAAGGGAGAAGATGTATTGCCCCTAAGAATCGGAGGGGAGGCGGTCATGATGGTTGACGGGGTAATGGTTATCCCTCAGAGCTAACCAGTCTGGTGACTACTTTCTTGGTCTCCCCAATGGATTGCTAGTTAAACCATTCTCCGAGTGTGTTTTTCAGGCGGTTGGTAATGCTGCTTTTCATGGGAAGTACAGAGGTGCCTCGGGCGAGACCGTTTTCTAGTTCGAATGCCAGGTCCATTGCGTTAGTGAAACCTTTTTCGGGATTGACTGCATGGGCAAGGAGTATGCCTAGCCATGCTGGTAAAGCGGGCCGATATTGACTTAATGGAGTTGGTTTTTTGAAAGATGGGCGAGTAAAAGGTTCGATTTCCCCGTAAGGGTAATGGCCTTTGCTGAACATGCGGTAAATAGTTACCCCGAGCGCATATAAATCTGAACGCTCATCGCCATGTCCTCCCTGGAATAAATCTGGCGACATATAGCTGGGTGTACCTGGCGCCGTTGTTTCAAGTTCGTCATCAAGCCCAGGAAGTCGGGCAACACCAAGGTCCAGCAATTTTAGTCCGCCATTGTTAAGCAAAATAATATTATCCGGTTTAATATCCCGGTGGATCACTTTTTCTTTGTGAAGAGAATAAACGGCCTTGCAAAGCTGTAGACTAATTTCTATACCCAAATCAAGAGAAATTTCTTGTTGCAGCAGGGTTTGTTCAAGTGTTTCACCTTCATAAAATGGCATGATTGTATATAGGCGGGTTTGCCTGCCCGGTTCCAGTTCAATCTGTTCCGCAATCCAGGGGCTGTGTACGTGTGCCGTGATCCAGTTTTCACGAATAAATGCCTGGCGATAAATTGTTTCGGTGTTTGCATCGGGGTTGGGGAACTTGATAACTACCTGGCCGTGATTGGTTTTTTCGTCAGTTGCCAGAAATAATTGAGTATAGCGACTTTTGGATATTCTTTTGTTTAACAAAAATCCGTCAATTCGATCATTTTCCTTGGGTAAGTTTGCCAACATGGGGAGATCATCAACTGCAGCTTCCAGAAACGACTTGTCAGGAGGGGGGAGTTTAAGAATATCAACGACTAGAGCGCTAACATTATCATGAGAACCTGCTTGCAGGGCTTCTTGGACAATGATTTTAGCCAAGTCGTCCGGCGATTGGTTGCGCGATAACAATTGTTGAATTTTTTTATTATTCAAGATGGTATGAACTCCGTCACAACACAATAAGAAGCGGTCATGGAGGTTCAGGTTATGTTCGGAATAATCGATATGAGGTGTTTCGTCGATCCCCAGAGCTCTTGTCAATACGTGTTGCAAGTCAGGGTGCTGATGAACATGGTCGGTAGTCAGGCATTGCAGGCGGTTATTTCTGAGGCGGTAGATTCGAGTGTCTCCCATGTGGACAACATGAGCTTGACTTTTGAGTAGAACCAGGGCGCTGAAGGTGGTTCCCATGCCTTTGAGCGTAGAGTTTCTGGATGACTGTGAATAGATCCAGCGGTTGATCGAGGTTAATGAACTTTCAGCCATCCTTTTGATGCCATAAGTCTGTTTTTGTTCATAATACGCATCAATAAATTCGCGTACAGCCAATTCAGAGGCAAAACGGCCTCCGCTGGTTCCGCCTATACCATCAGTAATAATAGCTGCACTGCCGTATATGGCGCGCTCTTTTTCGGTGCCCAGGTAAAAGGCAACAAAGTCTTCATTAATATCTCGCTTGCCGGTTTCTGTGGCAAAGCCGCTTTGTGTTTCTAATAGCTCGGGCATTAAACTTCCTCAGTTCAGAATGACTTTTACAATATTGCACCATGTAGACGCAAGCCAGCAGAAAGGCGCACTGTTTTGATGCGTCGCCTTCAATATATTTGCTAAATTGCTTTCCTCTAATATATTATTTTTCACATTCAAAAAGCAATGAAAACACACGCATAGGGTGGTTTTTTTCTTGCTGTCACAAAGGGCTTTTATTAGGCACATTTATTGCTTAAATTAAATAAAACTTGTATAAGCTTGCTATTATGTCAATTTCAAAATTCTTACAAAGCGGACACAAAAATACTTTAATTAGCGCTTTTATTTATTCGGATATGAGCTTTATGGTCTGGGTAATGATGGGGCCATTAGTCATTTTTATTGCCGAAGATCTTAACTTGACAGAAGCGCAGCAGTATACATTGGTCACCATTCCTTTACTTGCGGGAGTGCTGTTTCGGATTCCGGTTGGGGTTTTGGTGGATCATTTTGCGCCCAAACGGGTTGGATTGATTATTCAGGTTGTTATTATTTTCGTATTGCTTATTGCGTTTCTGAGTAAGATAAATTCGATTAGTGGAATTTATTTTGTCGCCATGACTTTGGGGTTAGCGGGTACCAGTATGGCTGTTGCGTTACCTCTATGCAGCAGGTGGTATCCTGATGAATATCAGGGTTTGGTTATGGGGATAGCCGGTGCAGCAAGTAGTGGTACCGTTTTTACTGCTGCCTTGGTGCCAAATTTAGCCGAGGCGTTTGGGTGGAGATCAGTTTTTGGTTTTGCAACGTTGCCTTTAATTGCAACAGTGGTTTTCTTCTATCTTAAGGCCAAAGATAGTAGTTATCTGCCAGAAAAAAAACCATTGGCAGATTATTTGAAAGTACTAAAGGAAATTGATGTTTGGTGGTTTATGCTGTTCTACAGCTTAAGTTTTGGTGGCGTGATCGCCTTGTCCAGTGTTATGGTGCTGTATTTTTATCAGCAATATCAAATAGATGCTGTAACATCGGGATATTATACTGCAATTTGTATTCTTGCCGGAACCGCATTGCGGCCTGTTGGTGGCTGGATGGCAGATAGATTTGGCGGCATTCGTTCCATGCAGCGATTTTATGGGGTGACAGGAGTGGCAATGCTATTGGTTAGTTTTTCATTGCCAAGCTGGCTAGCAATCTTATTATTGATCATTGGAACAGCTGCATTAGGCATGGGAAGTGGGGCAGTATTTCAATTAGTGCCTTTGAGATTCCGAAAAAACGTCGGCGCCGTGACGGGTATGGTTGGGGCAGCCGGTGGCATGGGTGGGTTTTTGTTGGCATGGATTCTCGGTCAGTCCAAACAATTAACTGGAGGTTTTGGGATAGGATTTTTTATTTTTACCATATTATCTGTGCTTAGTTTGTATGGTATAAATCGGGTCAAAACCCGTTGGCGAACCACCTGGGGTGCTGGAGAGGTGACTCGCGCAAGAGTATAGTTATTTTGCGGTACAACAATTTATGGAAGGTCAATTGGTTTTTCTGAGTTGGCAAAACAGTATTGCTTTCAAACCAAATTCAAGCGTAACAATTTTTTATTCTGGGGAGAGGAATAATAATAATGAAAAACATACAGAGTCCTTATTGGGCTAAATTTTATATAGTCTTTGCTTTTATTCTAAGTCTGCAGTTCTTTAGCCAGGTTGCTCTAGCAGTCGTATGGACGACGGTTAAAGATCCAGAAACGGGAGAGTGGGTAACCTTAAGAAAGGGTGAGACACTTGAACAATACCGGCTGGAAAAAAGCAGCACCAAGATTCAAATGCCATCGGACAGGCAGGTTGAGTCGGTGAAAAAAAACTGGGTTGATGTAACCAAGGAAGAAAAGTCGAAGATACTCAAGCCCTTTAAAAACCTGAGTAAAGAGAGTGCGACTTGCGCATCTTGCCATAAGAATGAGCATCCAGGGATTTATCAGCAGTGGGGGCGTTCCAAACATTTCGGAGCCAACGTTGGCTGTTATGAATGTCATAAAGCTGATAAGAATGATCCGGACGCGATTCGCCATAAGGACTTCTTTATTTCAGTGATTGTATCGCCTAAAGATTGCGGTACTTGTCATAATTCAGAAGCCCAACAGTTTGGTAAGAGTCATCATGCCAAGGCTGCCGAAATTATTGGCTCATTGGATAATACTTTGGCAGAAGTCGTAGAAGGAAAAATGAGTTTTCATGGTAAATCACCAGTTGCTGTTGCCGGTTGCTGGCAATGTCATGGTACAGAGATTAAAGTGCTTCCCAATGGCGACTTGGATCCAACTACCTGGCCGAATACGGGTATAGGTCGAATCAATCCGGATGGATCCCGTGGAGCATGTAGTGCTTGTCACCAACGTCATCAATTTTCTGCTGCTCAAGCCAGACGCCCTGAAAACTGCGGCAAATGTCATTTAGGGCCGGATCATCCACAGAAAGAAATTTATGATGAATCCAAACACGGTATTGGTTTTTATGCCAATGTCGAAAAAATGAATCTGGATTCAGCCAAGTGGGTTGCAGGTGAAGATTATGATGCAGCGCCAACTTGTGCAACTTGCCACATGTCAGCGACTCGTAATCTGCCAATTACTCATGATGTTGGTGACCGCATTTCATGGACATTAAGGCCTGCAATTTCAGAAAAAATTGATGCTCGTGATGAAAAGAAAGGTTTAAAAGTTAAGCCGTGGGAATTAAGACGCGCCGACATGAAGGATGTTTGTCAAAGCTGTCATGGTAAAAAAATGATTGAAAGTTTTTATGAGCAGTTTGATGGTGTCGTAAATATGTACAATGAAAAGTATGCAATTCCTGCAACCAAAATGATGAAGTTGTTGCTTGCTGAGGGTTTGCGTACCGAAACCCCGTTTGATGAAGAGGTTGAGTGGACTTATTATTTTATGTGGCATCATGAAGGCAGAAGGGCGCGTCATGGGGCTTCTATGCAGGCGCCGGATTATGTGCAATGGCATGGTATGTATGAAGTGGCGCATCGCTTCTATATGGAATGGATACCAAACATTAAGGAAATCATCGAAAAAGCCGAGAAAGCTGGAAAGCATGAACAGGCCAAGAAGATCAAGGATTTTCTGGATAATGAAATCATGACACTGGATGGGCATGCCTGGTTTGTTGGCAAAATGCCCAAAGAATTAGCTGAACAACGTAGAAAGGAGCGTGAGGCTTTTAATCAACGTTACCTTCAAGAGATAAAAAAATAAGCTGATTCGGGAATTATCATGATGATTATGCGTCGCCTGGGCATGGGCGGCGCAGTATTGATAGGGCTGTTATTGCTGATTGTTGCAACAACGGTTTCTGCTGAAACTGCGCCTTCCTTAGTCGATCCAATAGCTGTTACTGAAGATACTGATATTGATACCTGTCTAGGTTGTCACGGTTATTACGGTTTTGCAGTGCCGACAGGCAAAACTGGAGAGACACCAAAGCGGCAATTGCATGTTAAAGAAAAGGCTTTTAAAAAGAGTGTCCACGCTGATGTTAAATGTGTCAGTTGTCATGTGGACATCGAGCAAATGCCGCATAAGCAGAATGTCAAACGATCTGTCGATTGTGTGTCATGTCATCAGGAGTTAAGTAAAAAAGACCAAGATGAAGCCCAGGAGCAAGTTGATGTAGCAAAACATCTGACGCATACCATGATTGGTTTGCCTTCTACTGTGAAATTAAGAAAAAAAATCAAGGCAGATACCCAGGCCACCCATTATCTTGCTTCAATTCATGCGCAACCAAACAAAGACAATCCCGATAAGCTAAATGCTACTTGTTGGGATTGTCATGGTTCACATGAAGTATTCCCAATGAAAGGTGCAACGAAGGATAGTTACCGGATAAATAGCCCAGAGACTTGCGGTCGTTGTCATCAAGAACAGTTAAAAGAATACACTCAATCCGTTCATGGTGCACCCGTAAAGCGTTATGGGGAACTGGAGCCGGCGGTTTGTAGTGATTGCCATACCGCACACAAGATTTCTGTCGTTGAAGATGATCCGGCGAAACTGGTTATTACTGAAAACTGCGGTAATTGCCATCAGGAATACTATAAATCCTACCGTGACACCTATCATGGGCAGATTGTAAAATTAGGTTATACCCATACTGCAAAATGTCATGACTGTCACGAGCCGCATAATACTCACAAAGCAGATGACCCAAAATCCATGGTTCACCCTGAAAATATTGCTAAGACGTGCAAAGAATGCCATGAAGATGTCACTGAAGGGTTTTTAACTTTCCATCCACACGGAACAACTGACGACTATGCGCGTTATCCTGAAATGTGGATTGTTTCTAAATTCATGATCACTTTGCTTGTGAGTGTGTTTTTGTTCTTTTGGGCGCATTCACTACTTTGGTATTTCCGCGAGAAAAAAGAATTTGAGAATGGTCATCAGCCTGTTATCCGTTTACAAAAAGACGGCAAGCCATTGTTGCAAAGCCAATATGTTGTGCGTTTTACCAAAGGCTGGATGATTGCTCATTTGGTGCTTGCGGTTGCGGTCATGACTTTGGTTATCACGGGAACAACAGTTTTGTTTGCGGACAGTTTCTGGGCGCCAGCCGTGATGAGTTTACTCGGAGGGCCTGAAGTGGCGGCGATTATTCATCGAATTGCAGCAGTTACTTTTGCCGCGATTTTCTTTGGACATATTTACGTCATACTCCACAAAATCTACATTGATAATAAAGAACGTGGGATTAAATTTGACTGGTTCGGTCCTGATTCATTATTACCACGAGTTCAAGATGGTCGAGATTTGGTTGCTATGTTCAAGTGGTTCTTTGGTAAAGGGCCGCGTCCGGTTTTTGATCGTTGGACCTATTGGGAAAAATTTGATTACTGGGCGCCTTTTTGGGGAATGTTCATCATTGGTTGTTCTGGTTTGCTGCTTTGGTTTCCAACCTTTTTTGGTGGTTTTTTGCCGGGTTGGGTATTCAACGTAGCGACCATTGTTCATGGGGAGGAAGCATTTCTGGCAGCAGTATTTTTATTTACTGTGCATTTTTTCAATTGCCATTTCCGTCCTGAAAAATTTCCAGTTGACGTGGTTATGTTTACTGGCTGCATGCCTCTGGAGGAGTTCAAACATGAACGGAAAGTCGAATATGATCGTTTGGTTAAAGAAGGAAAACTAGACCAATATTTGGTTGGTGCGCCATCACCAAAACTTAATCAATATTCCAGAATTCTGGGGTTGGCACTGATTGTCATTGGTGTTATTGAACTGATTCTGGTGTTGCTGGGATTTTTACAGGATATTCTGGGTTAACAACCGCCGTCATTATTAAATAAAAAGAGGGTCTTATGTATACTGAAACCATTAATTTCTTTGCCAAGGTCGCCAGAAAGAAAGCCGATTTATTGAACAATAATCCCTTGTCTTTTTATGTTGGAGCGTTGATGGCAGGCGCCTATCTCGGAATGGGGATTGTCTTGGTTTTTACAGTAGGTGGTTTACTTGATCCTTCGGTACGTCCTTTAGTGATGGGCGCATCGTTTGGCATCGCTTTGACATTGGTTATCTTTGCCGGGTCAGAATTATTTACCGGCCATACCATGTATATGACCATTGGATGGCTGCAAGGGACGGTAACAAAAGATGAACTATTCAAAGCATGGGGAGCAGCATGGATTGGTAATCTTGCTGGGGCAATGGTTTTTGGTGTTATGGTGGCTATTGGGCATGGTGCATTGTTTAATGAAAGTGCGGATTTATTGAATGCTGTTGCCAGCGCCAAGATGAATAAAGGGCCGATACAACTGTTTTTTTTGGCAATTTTATGTAACTGGCTGGTCTGTTTGGCTATTTGGACATCAGCGAGAACAGAAAATGACGCGGCAAAATGTATTCTGATTTTCTGGTGTTTGTTCGCTTTTTTTGCCAGTGGTTTTGAACATAGTGTTGCCAATATGGCAGTTTTTTCTATCGCTTTGCTTGGTGATCACCCAGAATCTGTTTCTCTCTTTGGAATGTTTTATAACCTGCTGTTTGTTACTTTAGGTAATCTGGTTTCAGGTAGTTTGTTTATGGCAGGAGGCTATTGGCTCGCTTCTCCAGATGCATTTAACAAATCTTCTGAAACGGGACAAAAAATTCAGGTGCTTGCCAATGGTATGTTCGGTAAGTTGGCAGTTATGTTTTGCCAGGTTAAGCAAGTATTTGTTTCAGCATGTCAGCCAACACTCAAGAATGGTAAATCTGTTTCCAGGGCGCGACACTAATTTTTTATTTGAAATAACCCGTATTTATGTTCTTTAAAGAGTGTCTTTTGGTTGGTCATCATTTGAAACTTTCCTGCCGGCGTAGGTGAACCAAAAATAGCAGCAATGCACTCAATTTGTGCGTTACAAAAATGTTTTTCCAAAATAAAGCATCTACTTTTTTTAACCTAGATTCAACTCATAAGTGCAATTCATTTTAATGGAAATGGAAGGGCCAGCTGATGTATAGTTCAAGCTTTTTCAATCCGACCAAAGAATG
>JALXCS010000082.1 GCA_026990815.1 Methylomonas sp.
TTCTATCATCACGTATTTTTACGGGTAAAGCAACCTGATCTTGAGGTTCTTTATTCTTAACCAAATAAGTTAATTGGCTTCTGGCAACAAAACCCGATAAGTTAACCGGTTTCGTGACGGAATTATTTTCCTTTTCGCTTAATTTAACACTGCTATTCTTTACTTCAATATTTGTAATATCTTTCTTTATTACAGTATCAACGGGGAAATCAGCATTAATTTCTTGATTAATTTCTGCTTCAATAATTTTCTCTTGTTGTGAAAACTTATTCGGATCAACGCTTACTAATTCTTTAGTTATATACGGCGATTTGTTAAATAATATATAATAAAAACCGATTATGATTAGAACTGCTAACAGTAATGTGATCGCTATCTTTTTTAGATCCCATTCTTCAATAATATCAGGCGTAAATTGTTCTTCACTGGTTTTGCCTGAATTTTCATAGTTTACCTTGATCACCAACTTTTTTTGTTTGCTCATGTTGCGGACATCTTCAGTTAAATTTTCGACTCAATAGTAAAACCAGACAGCAAGGACAGCGCGACTGAATAATTTACTAGATAAACTTGTTAATATACCACTTTAGCTCTAGTATTGAAGATATCTAAGGAACGAGAAAGAAAGAAATAAATTAACTACAGGCACAGAATTTATTCGCATTCGATGCGCACAAACAGGCGCATAGCGGGCTATGTAACTGTTGGCGTAACGTGGAAGGCGGATAAAAAAGCAAGTCAGTAGCTAAATTTATTTTTTGAATACTCCTAATGCAATATAATTACATTTACGAAAACCACTACCCAACCAAATTCCCACCCATTAATTTTAAATGCATGGAAAAATTCAAAATCCCTGGGTTGTTGCACAATGCTGAATGATTGAAAAAAACCCATGAACAATCTGCTCAAACTATTTCAAGAAACTTCCTCATTTTATGGTAGCAATGCAACATATATCGAAGATTTATATGATCGCTATCTCGAAGACCCAGAATCAATAAATCCGAGCTGGCGTGAAAAATTCGATAAAATTCATAATGGCGCAGCCCGGGATATTCCTCATGGCCCCGTCATTAACCGCTTTGCGCAACTTGCCCACGCTTCACCCAACCGCCTTGCCCGTTTGCAGGGTTTCACTGAAGAAAGCGTAAAAAAACAGTCTGCTGTTGCTCGATTAATTAATCACTACCGTGTTCGAGGTCATCAAATTGCTCAAAATAACCCACTAGGTAAAAATATCGAAAGACCAATTGATCTGGAACCTGCCTATTATGGCTTGACTGAACCCGACATGGATACCGTGTTTGAAACAGGCAATCTTTATGGCAAAGACAAAATGCCACTGCGCGATATCATCAAGGCACTTGAAGAAATCTACTGTGGCAGTATCGGCACTGAATATATGCATATTGTCGATACTGAAATAAAAAAATGGATAAAAAATCGTTTGGAATGCGCTAAACCAGCCAGTAATGTCACCTCAGAACAAAAAAAATGGTTGCTAAAACAACTAACGTCCGCTGAAGGCATTGAAAGACATTTACATCGAAAGTTTGTTGGCCAAAAACGTTTCTCACTGGAAGGAGGAGAAAGCTTAATCCCTATACTTGATGAATTAATCGTCCGCGGCGCTGAAAATCATATCCAGGAAATCGTGATTGGTATGGCCCACCGCGGTAGACTTAATGTCTTGGTCAATATTTTAGGTAAAAGTCCGGCAACATTGTTTGAAGAATTTTCAGGAGCTAAAGCTAATATTCCTGGCGTTAGCTCTGGCGATGTAAAGTATCACATGGGGTTTTCCTCAGATCTTGCCACTCCAAATAATCCTGTACACGTCACATTGGCTTTCAACCCTTCTCACCTTGAAATCATCAATCCAGTTGTTGAAGGCTCAGTAAAGGCCAGGCAGGATCGGCATGGCAAAGGTGCTACAGACGTCATCATGCCTATTTTAATTCATGGAGATGCCTCATTCGCCGGACAAGGTATTGTCATGGAGACATTGAACATGGCTGAAACCAGGGCATTTTCAACAGGTGGCACCGTTCATATAGTTGTTAATAATCAAATTGGCTTTACCACAAGCAACCCATTTGATGCACGCTCAACTTTATATTGTACTGATGTAGCCAATATGATCCAGGCACCAGTATTTCATGTTAATGGCGATGACCCGGAGGCGGTATTATTCGTTACCCAATTAGCACTGGATTTTCGGATGACTTTCAATAAAGACATCGTTATTGACTTGATTTGTTACCGCCGGCTTGGCCATAACGAAGCTGATGAGCCTGCTGTTACTCAACCATTGATGTACAAAAAAATCCGCGAGCTGCCGACTACACGAACCTTATATGCTGAAAAACTTATTAAGGAAAACATTATAACTGGAGAACAAGTCAGGGAAATGGAGAATGAATATCATCAAAAACTGGAAGCTGGAGAAGTTGTATCCCGTCCGGTTCTGACTGATGCCCACTATTCTGCTATTGCTCCACACTGGGAAAAATATTTTGGACATAGCTGGGATGAACCTTGTGACACTTCGGTCAGCCATGCCATGATTCGTTTTTGCAATGAAAAAATGCAAAAATTACCTACTGGATTTGAGTTGCATCCGCGTGTCGCAAAAATTATGGAAAATCGGAATAAAATGGCTGCAGGAGCGGCCCCTCTGGACTGGGGATTCACCGAAAATATGGCTTATGCCACGTTATTAATGGATGGAAAAAACGTTCGCTTAACTGGACAGGATGTTGGTAGAGGGACTTTTTTCCATCGTCACTCAATTCTGCATAATCAGATCAATGATGAGACCTATATTCCACTTAAGCATTTGAGTGAACAGCAGGGACGACCGCAAATATTTGATTCATTATTATCAGAAGCCGGCGTGTTAGGATTTGAGTATGGGTACAGCACCACACTACCCGAAACTTTGGTTCTTTGGGAAGCCCAGTTTGGTGATTTTGCCAATGGTGCACAAGTCGTTATTGACCAATTTATCAGTTCTGGTGAGACCAAATGGGGAAGATTATGTGGACTGGTCATGTTACTACCGCATGGCTATGAGGGACAGGGACCGGAACATTCTTCAGCCAGACTGGAACGCTACTTGCAGTTGTGTGCAGAGCACAACATGCAGGTTTGTAACCCAACAACTCCCGGGCAAATTTTTCATTTATTAAGGCGCCAAGCGTTAAGGAATTTCCGCAAGCCGTTAATTGTAATGAGTCCCAAAAGCCTGCTGCGCCATAAACTAGCTGTCTCAACACTGGAGGATCTGACTGAGGGCGGCTTTCAGCCAGTCATTCCAGAACTCTATGGTGTTGTACCAAAGCAAGTCAAACGATTAATCATATGTTCCGGCAAAGTATTTTACGATCTTATTGAAGCCCGACCGGCAGACAATCCGGACAATATCGCCATTGTCCGGATTGAACAGCTATACCCGTTTCCAGACAATCTTTTTAAACAGGAACTGGCAAAATACCCAAATCTGGAACAAATTATCTGGTGTCAGGAAGAACCACAGAATCAAGGTGCGTGGTACCAAATAAGACATCATTTTATAGATTGTATAAAAAAGGATATTGATTTGAAATATTGCGGTCGCCCCGCTTCGGCATCCCCTGCAGTGGGAAGTTTTGCCATCCATATTGAACAACAAAAAGCTGTGGTTGAAGCAGCCTTGAAAGGATAACAACCTAGGAAAAAAATAATGAGTATTGAAATTCTGGTCCCCACACTTCCTGAATCAGTCAGTGATGCCCAATTACTGTCCTGGCACAAAAAACAGGGAGAATTTGTTCAAAGAGATGAAAACCTGGTCGACCTTGAAACTGATAAGGTCGTCCTGGAAGTGCCGGCCATTGAATCTGGCATACTTGCCAAAGTCCTCAAAGAGGACGGTTCAACTGTAACAAGTGGTGAAGTTCTGGCTATTATCGAACCAGCAGAAACATCAGTTGAGTCAAGTGAGCAATCTCAAACCACCCAAAAACCTGGAACGACTGGAGCTGCTGAAAGCCACGAACATACCGACATCCCTCTCAGTCCTGCTGTCCGAAGATTGATATTTGAAAATAATATTAACCCTGAAGACGTTACCGGAACTGGTAAAAATGGTCGGATTACCAAAACTGACGTGCTTGAATATATTCAGCAACACACTGAAAAGCAACAGACTGAGCCTCCAAAGCCGACCCAAGTCTTGGCCTCAGCGACTACTGAGACGCCCACATTAGCACCTGGAGTTAGGCCTGAGCAACGTGTTCCCATGACCCGTTTGCGGGCAAAAGTTGCAGAACGGTTATTGCAGGCTCAACAAAATGCAGCCATGTTAACTACTTTTAATGAAGTTAATATGCAGCAAGTCATTGATTTAAGAAATCAGTACAAAGACCGGTTTTTAAAAAAACACGATGTAAAACTGGGTTTTATGTCCTTTTTTGTTAAAGCATCAATCGAAGCATTAAAACGTTATCCAGTCGTTAATGCTTCAATAGATGGAAATGACATTATTTATCATGGATACTATGATATCGGTATAGCTGTATCAACGCCTCGTGGCTTAATTGTTCCAGTTATACGTGATGCCGATCAACTTGATTTCGCAGGCATTGAAAAAACGATTGCCGAGTATGGGCAAAAATCCCGTGATGGATCACTTAGCTATGATGACTTGAGTGGTGGTACCTTTACTATCACCAATGGCGGCATTTTTGGTTCCATGCTTTCAACACCTATTCTTAATCCACCACAATGCGCAATCTTGGGTATGCATGCCATCAAAGAAAGACCCGTCGTGGAAAATGGGGAAATTGTCATTCACCCCATAATGTACTTAGCTCTCTCTTACGATCATAGGTTAATTGATGGTCGGGACGCGGTACAGTTTCTAGTTACCATTAAAGAATGTCTTGAGTCCCCTGCTCATCTTTTACTGAATATTTAACACAGAATTAATACAGGCAAAAGCCATGTCAGAAACTACTCAAAAATATGATGTTATCGTCATCGGCGCAGGACCTGCCGGCTATATCGCTGCCATTCGTTCTGCCCAACTGGGACTGAAAACAGCCTGTATTGATAATTGGTGCAATCAAAAAGGCAAACCCAGTTTAGGGGGCGCCTATATCAATGTAGGTTCAATTCCGGCACTGGTCTTACTTGAATCATCAAAACTCTATCATCTTCTGAATCATGGCATTCAGAATCATGGTATCAGCGTTGACAATGTCACCATTGATTTACCAAAAATGATTCAACGTAAAGATTTGACGATAGAACACCTCAGTCAGCAAATCAAAGACCTGTTCAAAGAATACCAAGTCGAGATGATTCATGCCTATGGTCATATATTAGATTCGAACCGTGTTGAAATCACCAAAATCAACAATCAAGCCCAATCCATTATTAGTGGTGAAAACATTATTCTTGCAACCGGCTCATTACCAGTAGATGTTCCATATGCTGAAATCGATAACGAATTTATTTTTGATTCCAACTCAGCATTGAATTTTGATTCTATACCCAAGCGCCTGGGAATTATTGGAGCCGGAATCATCGGCTTTGAACTTGGCGGGATTTGGAGTCGACTGGGCTCCGAAGTTATCATTCTTGAGGCCCAGGAAAATTTTCTCACCACGCCTGATATGGAAATTTCAAAAGAAGCCCATCGCATTTACTCTGAACAAGGCCTTGATATCCGCCTGGGGGCGAGAGTTATTTCTGCCAAGAAAGGCAGCAAGAAAGTAACAATTGAATATCAGGACCAGCATGGCTCCCACACACTAAGGCTTGATAAGCTCATTGTCGCAACCGGAAGAAAGCCTAACACCGAAAATTTGGCAGCCCCGGAAGCTGGCCTGACCCTTGATGAAAGTGGATATGTCCATGTTGATGAAAATTGCATGACAACCTTGCCAGGAGTTTATGCCATTGGTGATTTAACCCTACTTGGACCAATGCTGGCCCATAAGGGCTTGGAAGAAGGTGTATTTGTTGCAGAACATATTGCTAATAGTCACAGCCCCATTAATTACAATATTATTCCGAGCGTTATTTATACAGACCCCGAAATAGCCTGGGTAGGACAAACTGAGCAAGCCTTGAAAGCGATCGGTGAAAATATAAAAGTAGCTGTTTTCCCATTAAATTTAACTGCCCGGGCGCAAGCAACCAATAAAACTGATGGCCTGGTAAAAATAATCGCTCATGCTGAGACAGATATCATTCTTGGCGTCCATATTCTTGGTGCAAATGCTTCGGAGTTAATAGCTGAAGCTGTAGTTGCCATGGAGTTCTCTGCTACCAGTGAAGACCTCGCCCGAACTATCCATGCGCACCCGACTTTGTCAGAAGCCATACAAGAAGCTGCTTTATCATTAAGCAATCGGGCATTACATATGCCTGCAATAGATTAATATCGTTTTATCTTGATTCATTTATCTTAGTTCATGGAGAAATCCACTAATGCCCAATAATATTACCTTGACCCAGTTTATTATTGAACAACAACGAGAAATGCCTGGTGCCTCTGGAACATTCAGTCTTTTGCTTAACGATATTGTTACCGCCTGCAAACAAATTTCGCATCGCGTTAATCGGGGCGCATTAATTGGCGTACTTGGAAACGCTGATTCTGAAAATATCCAGGGGGAAGTACAAAAGAAACTCGACATCATTACCAATGACATTATGGTCGATGCTTTAAGTTGGAATGGTCTGCTGGCCGGCATGGCCTCTGAAGAAGTCGACGACTTGATTTCAATTCCTGAACAATATCCCAAAGGTAAATATCTGGCTTTGTTTGATCCACTAGACGGCTCATCTAATATTGATGTCAATTTAACCGTTGGCACTATTTTTTCCATTTTGCGATGCCGGGAAGGTGTCGATCCGGAAATTGAAGATTTTTTGCGCAAAGGCTCTGAACAGGTCTGTGCTGGTTTTGTCTTGTATGGCCCTTCAACCATCATGGTGCTAACAACTGGACACGGCGTGAATGGCTTCACCCTGGACCAAGACATCGGTGAGTTTATCCTTACTCATCCAAATATGCGAATACCCGAAGAAACCAGTGAATTTGCAATTAACATGTCCAATCAACGATTCTGGGAACTTCCAGTACAACGCTATATTGAGGAGTGCATATCAGGAAAAGATGGGCCAAGGGGGAAAAACTTTAACATGCGCTGGATTGCTTCTTTAGTAGCTGAGGTCTACCGAATACTAACCCGGGGGGGTATTTTTATGTACCCCTACGACACAAGAAATCCGGAACGACCAGGCAAATTACGCTTGATGTATGAGGCCAACCCCATGGCATTTATTATCGAGCAAGCCGGAGGGCTTTGTAGTACCGGTAGAGAACGCATCCTTGACCTCAAACCTGAAGGTATTCATCAGCGGGTACCACTTGTTCTAGGCTCAAAAGAGGAAGTGGAAAAAATCATCAGCTATCACCAACAAAACAACTGAAATGGCTACATACTACATAATCTACGGGTATAGCTACATTATGATGTAAGTTAGCAATGGACAGCACCATATTGACTGACTTTATCCCAAAACTGCTCCCATCGATTCGAACGCTCCAGGGTTCTCAAGCTGAGGATAATCGATGCCCCTT
>JALXCS010000083.1:0-2464 GCA_026990815.1 Methylomonas sp.
GCCTAATCCACCAAGTAGCATAAGTTGAAAATTTGTAACCTCTTCGGTATTCAAATTTATCCACTGCTTTCATCAGGCCAATATTTCCTTCTTGAATCAGATCGAGAAATTGCAGGCCTCGATTGGTATATTTTTTTGCGATAGAAATAACCAAACGCAAATTTGCCTCGATCATTTCTTTTTTGGCGCGTCTGGCTTTCGCTTCGCCAATAGAGATACGGCGACTTATATCCTTGTTAATCGCAATGGATAAACCGCTTTCCCGCTCTAATACCACTAAATGATTTTGTACTTTCTTTATCTCCTCCAGATTTTCCTGGAGGGCATTGGTAAAAGAATGTTTTTTTGTCAAAAAAGCTTCAAGCCAATCTAAATTGGTTTCGTTACCTGAAAAAGCTTCTATGACCTTTTTTCTTGGCATTCTGGATTTTTTTACACAAATCTCCAATATAGCCCTTTCCTGCTTTCTAATTTCTTCAGTTGTTGATGTAACTATTGAAGTAAGCTCTTTAAAATATTTTGGTGCCCATTTAAATTCTAAAAACTTGTCGGCTATTTGTTCAAATGCTTGCTCAGTTTTTTCATGACCATAGCCATGCTTTTTAACTGCTTTTTTTGCCACTAGACTTAATTTTTTCAGCGCTTCGATTTTCTCCTTAAAATCCTCGTAACTTATTCCTGTATCTTCGTCATCTCCTTCTGCCTGGGTTTCTTCGACCTGGCCAATTTCATATTCTGGCTGATTTAAATCAATAAAATCAGTAATTAAATCCGATATTCGCAGACTACCTTCATCCTCTCCAATTCGCTCAAAATCGCTAATAAATCTATCGACAACATTTGTCGACCTTGCCATACCACGGATAACCTGCCTTAATCCCTCTTCAATCCGTTTTGCTATTTTCAACTCTTCTTTTCTGGACAATAATTCGACCGACCCCATTTCCCGCATATACATTCTCACCGGGTCAGTAGTTCGTCCGAATTCACTGTCAACAGACGCTAAAGCCGCAACTTCAGCTGCATCATCGTCATCAACCTCAATCGCTGTACCTGTTATCAGCGCATCATCATCATCTGGCGCTTCTTCATGTACTTGGATTCCCATATCATTGATCATGGCAATGATATCTTCGATTTGCTCAGGATCAACAATATCACTTGGCAAATGGTCATTTACTTCGGCATATGTCAAATAGCCTTGAGCCTTACCTTTGGCAATTAATTGCTTAAGTTGAGATTGCTGCTGTTCTTGATTCATTTCTTACCCTTACTTACAAACCGTATGCACACTGAACCGGTCATTATACCAGACATAACAAATGCTGGCTTTATTATTTCTTTTCAAGTAACGCCAAAAACAAACGACGCTCAAACTCATCTAGCCCTTGATCTTTTTCTTTGAGAATTAACCTTTCTAAAACCTTTTCACGCTCTTGCCTTATCATCCTACCCAACGCTTCAGTGAACTCCTTCTCCACAACATCTTCAGGTAATTGTATATTTTGAAAACCCAACCGCCTAACATAGTTGTATTCCGTCTCACCCCGAAAACTTTCAACCAAACTCACCAATGACGACGCCTTTGCTACTGAGATCCTTTTGACAATTTTTCTAAACAAATTGATCGCAGGAGAATCCAAACCTTTGCTCCCAATCACCTGCTCATCAACTAACTTCATTAAGCCAGGGTTTTGCAGCAATAAAGTAATCGCAGTCCGAGCCGGTGAGTTTCTTTTCTGACCAGCAATCAATGGAAATGTCTTTCCCGAATACTTGATTGCATTACTGTCAAAAATATCCAGATCTTCAACCTTAGCAAGCTTTTTTAATTGGCCCAACATTAATTCTTGATACACGCCATTGGGCAATTTCTTCAAATAGCTTTTTGCCTCTTTAACCAAACCAGCCCTTCCCTCAAGAGTATTAACATCACGAGATTCAGTAAAATGTAAAAAAAAATAATCAGAAAGCGGTTGAGCCCGATCTTGCATTTCAGTAAAAACATCAATTCCTTTATCCCTTATCAAAGAATCTGGATCTTCCCCCCGAGGCAAAACCATGATTTTAACTTGCCTGCCATCACGCATAACTGGCAACACCGCCTCAACTGCACGCCACGCCGCCTGAGCTCCAGCAGCATCACCATCAAAACAAAACACCAAACTGGAGGCAAATCGAAACAATAAATTCAAATGTGCTTCGGAGATAGCCGTGCCAAGAACGGCAACTGCATTGCCGACACCGTATTGATGCAGCGCAATTACATCCATATACCCCTCAACGATAATAAAACAAGGAGGCTTGGCCTGCTTTTTCAAAACCTCATATAAACCATAAACTTCTTTTCCCTTCTGAAAATATGGTGTTTCAGGTGAATTTAGATACTTTGGCTGAGAATCATCAAGAACGCGACCGCCAAAACCGATAACCCGCCCTCTACGATCACGAATAGGAAACATCA
>JALXCS010000083.1:2474-24911 GCA_026990815.1 Methylomonas sp.
CACCAGCCTTTAACAAACCAATCTCAAGCAATGAATTTTTCCCAAATTTTACCTCTAGAGTTTTCCATTGATTTGGCGCATAACCCAACAAAAATTGCCTTGCTAATTCGCCGCCAACACCCCTGACCTTTAAATATTCAATTGCTTGTTGGGCATCAGGATTTTCTCGGAATTGTTTATGATAAAACAGCGCAACTTGCTGAAGAAGCTCATAACTTTGCGCCACATTTTCCTTCGAAGATTTAGCAAAACTTTGCTGCTCTTTTGGCACCTCAAGCCCCAAAAACCCAGCCAAATCCTCAACAGCTTCAACAAAATCCAAATGATCAAAACTCATCAAAAAACTGATGGCGTCACCACTGGCTCCACAACCAAAGCAGTGGTAAAACTGTTTGCTTCGATTAACAGAAAAGCTTGGTGTTTTTTCGGTATGAAACGGACAGCGAGCTACAAAGTTACCGCCAGACTTTTTCAGTGGCACTCGCGAATCAATTAAATCAACAATATCAACCCGGACTAGCAGATCATCAATAAACTCTCGAGGAATGCTACCACCTGACATAAGCAGCCCCGCTACTCATTAAAGCCGCCCAGATAAGGCGGCAACCATACTAATCTGCCAAGTTTTGCTTAATTTTGGCACTTACATGGGACATATCTGCTCGTCCTTGCATTTTTGGCTTCAAAATTGCCATAACCTTCCCCATATCCCTGATAGAAGAAGCACCAGCATCGGAAATCGCAGCCTCAATTATCGAATCAATTTCGGTATCGGTTAACGATTCAGGCAAAAACTCCTGAATGACAATAATCTCTGCCTCTTCAACTTCAGCAAGATCGTCGCGCCCAGCATCTCGATATTGCCTGATAGACTCACGGCGTTGTTTAAGCATTTTATCCAAAACAACAATTACCTGCTCATCATCTAATTCAATTCGCTCATCCACCTCCCTTTGTTTAATGGCGGCAAGAATCAATCGAATCACACCCAAACGCTTTTTGTCACCTGCCTTCATGGCAGATTTCATTTCGCTTTTTATTGCTTGCGTTATCTTTGGCACGACTAGCCTCAGGCCTGCGGACGACCGCGGCGTAAATTTTTCAAAGCGTATCTTTCTCGCGATAATTTTTTTAGATGGCGCTTAACAGCCGCAGCCGCTTTTCGCTTACGCTCCGCAGTTGGTTTCTCATAGAATTCACGTCTGCGCACTTCGGATAATACGCCCGCCCTTTCACAGGCCCTCTTGAAGCGTCTGATTGCAATTTCGAATGGTTCGTTTTCTTTTACTTTAATAGCCGGCATTAAATCACTCTGTTTGTTAAAATCAATTATTATAAAAAACCCACATCTTCACGATGCTTGATAAACCTTTAATTATAACCCCCTATTCCCAATATAGCAAAACTGCTAACCATGATAATTTTAGGCATTGAAACCTCTTGCGATGAAACTGGTGTCGCACTTTACCACCCTGAAAAAGGACTAATTGGGCACTTACTCCATAGCCAAGTAGATTTGCATAGTGAATATGGAGGGGTTGTGCCTGAATTGGCATCTAGGGACCATATCCGCAAACTCGTCCCGCTAATCAGGCAACTCCTGAACAACTGCCAAATAACACCCGCCAATCTTGATGCCATCGCCTATACCGCCGGACCTGGCTTGGCAGGGGCGTTGCTGGTTGGTGCTGCTACAGCCAAAAGCCTTGCCTGGACCTGGAACATTCCAGCAATAGCTATTCACCACATGGAAGGTCATCTATTGGCGCCCATGCTAGAACCAGATCCTCCAGAATTTCCTTTTATTGCTTTATTGGTTTCAGGTGGCCATACTCTTCTTGTTGGAGTTAACGACATTGGCCGATACCAACTGCTGGGAGAATCCCTCGATGATGCCGCCGGTGAAGCTTTTGACAAAATCGCTAAAATGCTAGGACTTGGCTATCCAGGCGGGCCTTTATTATCGAAACTTGCAACCCAAGGCACATCCGGCAGATTTAAATTCCCAAGACCCATGACTGATCGCCCTGGTCTTGATTTCAGCTTCAGCGGGTTAAAAACTTTTACCATGAACACACTACACAAAACCAAACAGAGCCTTCAAGATAAAGCCGATATTGCTTTTGCATTTCAAGAAGCTGTAGCTGATACCCTAAGTATTAAATGCCGAAGGGCTTTACAACAAAACGATTCAAAAAGATTAGTGGTCTCAGGAGGAGTCAGTGCCAACAACAAAATTCGTCAGACATTAACAACAATGGTCGAACAAGAAAATGCACGAATTTATTTTCCCAGACTGGAATTTTGTACTGATAACGGCGCAATGATTGCTTACGCCGGCTGCCAGCGATTTTTAGCGGGCCAACGGGAAAATCTGGAAATTCAGGTGAAAGCGCGCTGGCCTATTGACCAGCTTTTATGAAACTCAAGATTAATCTTCTGTGCCTTGAAGCAGCCTTTTAATATTTCCCTTATGTCGCCAGAATAAGACACCAGAAATAAAAATTGTCACTTCGACCAACTCCACACTTCCCGTGACAGTCCAAACGTATACCGGTGTTAATGCTGCTGCAACTAAAGCAGATAGGGAAGAAATCTTGAAAAGTTTATAGACAAGTATCCAGGTTCCGCAAACCATAGCCCCAATTAACCAGGAAAACCCCGACAAAACTCCAAAAGCAGTTGCAACCCCCTTGCCCCCTTTAAAACCAAAAAAAGCCGGAAATAAATGACCCAAAAAGGCCGCCATCCCTACAAGCGCCAAAGGTAAAGCATCGGCTCCAACCAACCTCGCTAACAAAACCGGTATCAATCCTTTTAACATGTCCCCCACCAGGGTAATTGCCGCAGCTTTTTTTCCTCCAATACGCATAACATTAGTAGCACCAGGGTTTTTGGATCCTTGCTCTCTGGGGTCGGGCAAATTCATTGCCTTACAAATAATAATGGCACTGGATACTGAACCCATTAAATAGGCAACTGGAATTAATAACCACTGAAACATATATTTCCTTTAGATTATATTAGGGCGAGTTATGCGATAATAATTACCGATTTGACATAATAACTGGAATTCAAGATGGATATTATTTTTTTAGGCGGCCTTGAAATAGAAACCATAATCGGCATTTTTGATTGGGAAAGAGAAACAAAGCAAAAGATTATACTGGATATTGAAATGGCTTTCGACATCAAAAAAGCGGCTCAAAGTGATGATATTGAAGACACCCTTGACTATAAAGCCGTTTCAAAAAACGTCATTGCGTTTGTAGAAGGCAGCAGCTTTTTTTTAGTGGAAAAACTTGCCGAAGAAATAACCCAACTTATTTTGAACGACTTTAGTGTTCCATGGGTCAAACTGACACTCAACAAAAAAGGTGCCATTAGCGGCGCCAGCGATGTTGGCATTATCATTGAAAGAGGAGCTAAGTAAACCATGCCTCGCGGTTATATCAGTCTTGGCAGTAATATAGAAAAAGAAAAAAATGTTGTTTCTGCCTTAAATGCTCTAGAAAAACAATTTGGTAAACTCGTTGTTTCCAGTACTTACCAAACAGAAGCCGTGGGGTTTTCTGGCGAGCCTTTCTATAATCTAGTCATAGGCTTTGACTCCGAACTTGATGTCAAAAGTGTCGCCAAAACACTCAGGCAAATTGAGGAGCAGCATGGTCGCACCCGCAGCTGCAAAAAGTTTTCCGCAAGGACTCTGGATCTTGACCTGATTCTATATGATGATTTAATTATCTCCGACGGCAGATTGCAAATCCCTCGTGATGAAATTGAACGTTACGCTTTTGTCCTGGAACCTTTAGCAGAAATAGCCCCTGAACAAAGACACCCCATAAGCCATAAAACTTATGCGGAATTATGGCAAAATTTCGATAAATCCAATCTTGCCCAACACCAGGTTAAAACCCCTAAAGCTTTAGCAAAATAATGTTCGGCCGCCATCAACGCTAATAATTTGCCCGGTAATATAGTCCGCATCCTGAATCAAAAAACGTACTGCTTTGGCGATATCATCGATTTCGCCTTTGCGCTGAAGTGCAATTCGCTCCAGAATCGTTGTCTTTTCGATCTCTGACAAATCATCTTCCGGCCATAAAATGGCTCCAGGTGCAACAGCATTTACTCGTATCTGTGGTGCCAGTTCTTTAGCCAGAATTTTGGTCATTGCTGATAGTCCTGCTTTTGCAATACTATACACAGGGTAAGTTTCCAAACCTCTTTCCGCATGAATATCAGTAATATTGATAATGCAACCCTTTCTTTTTATTAACGTAGGAATTAGATAGTTTGCCAAAAAAAATGGCGCTTTCAGATTACTACCCACTAGCTCATCCCATTGCCGCTCAGTAACTTCTTTTATTGGAGTAGGATAAAAGCTTGAGGCATTATTAAGCAACACATCAATACCACCCCAGGCAGCAACCGCACTATCAGCAAGCTTTTGCAACGACTGAATGTCCAGCAAATCAGCTTGAATTGTTTTTGCCGAATTGAAACGTTTTTTATTCAGCTGCTCGGTTAACAATTGAGCATCATCTTTTGAATTGTTGTAATGAATAAAGACATTGCAACCTTCATCATGCAACATCCGCGCACAGGCAGCACCAACCCGTTTGCCAGCGCCGGTAATCAATATATTTTTTTGCACTATACTTCCCCTGAATCTACTACCAAATACTTTGCCCCAAAACATGAAAATAGTTATTACATTCTTTTTGATTTTATTGATTTCCGGTTGCAATAACTCAGCAACAAAACTGGAAAAATTATCAAACGATGCTGTCATTTTAGCATTCGGCGACAGTTTGACTTACGGTACTGGGGCGTCTGATGACCAAGCTTATCCAAGCATTTTGACAAAATTAATCTCTCGCGAAGTCATCAATGAAGGCATACCTGGCGAAATTACTCGCGATGGAGCAAAAAGATTGCCAAAACTTCTTGATAAAATCCAGCCAGAATTGTTAATCCTGATTCATGGTGGCAACGACATGATCAAAAAAATTTCCAAACAGGAAACCACGCAAAACCTGGAAAAAATGATTGCTGAAGCTAAACAACGTAATATTTCCGTTATTTTAATTGGCGTTCCTGAGCCAAAATTATTAATTTCGTCCAGCTCGGATATTTATCAAAATATTGCAGAACAATTTCAGATTCCAGCTGATTTTGATACCTTAGCAGAAATATTAAGCACACCCAGCCTGAAATCTGACTTAATTCATCCAAACGCCGACGGATACAGTTTATTGGCAAAAAACATAAGTCATCTATTAAAACAAAGCGGCGCCTTATAAAAATCAAACTCCTCTTTGAATTAATCTCACTTCTCGCTGCGGATAAGGAATCTGAATATTATTTTTTCTCAAAGCTATCCAAACTATCATCAACAAATCTGCCTCTACCCGATTCTCACCATCGTCAATTCCTTCAATCCAGTATTCCACGCCAAAAACCACTCCCGAATCACCAAACTTCCGTATTTCGCAATCCGGTTGCTCTGGTTCTTGAAGAACCTGAGGATGTTTACTAATTGCCTCTATAATAATTTCAGGAACTCTGGGAATATCCGAATCATAAGAAACCGAAAACTCAAAATCATATCGTTGTAGTGAATCCTGATGTGTCCAGTTGGTAAAAGCAGTGGTAATAAACTGTTCATTTGGCACGACAATGGTTTTTCCATCAAATGTTTTCAATGTCGAAGAACGCATATTTAATTCCTGCAAAATCCCGGACTTACCATTTTCAAGCTCAATAAAATCGCCAACCGTGATAGAGCGATCCAATAAAATAATAATGCCAGAAATAAAATTTGAGGCTATTTGCTGCAAGCCAAATCCTAATCCAACACCTAAAGCTCCGCCAAATACAGCCAAAGCCGTCAATTCCAAACCGACAACCTGTAGCAACAGCAGAAAAACCACCAAAAAAACTGCTATTTCAAAAAGCTTTGCAAATAGTTCCCGAGTACGAACATCCAGGTCTTGCTTGCTTCTAATAACTTTTTGGCCGGTTTGGTTGGAAATTTTTCCCAACCAAAACAATATTGAGCCAAAAATTACAACCCTGGCCAAGGTATAAATAGAAACCCTTATATTTCCTGCTTCAAACGCAATTCCGTCGAAAAAAGCAATTGTTTCGTCTAGCCAACCAAACACATGCAAAGCAGCGAGAGGAATACCGACCCAACGGAATAACCCATTAATAAATGAATTTTTTATGAATTGTGTAATGACACTGTATAAAAGCAATACCAGCGCAAGACTTTGAGCAATTTTAACCAACCAGATTTGATTGATTGCCTGAAAAGCCAATTGCGCGGCAATCCAGAGAAAAAATACGCAAAAAACCAAAAAAAGCAGTTTCCGTGCCTTGAAAACTGCAGAGCGAACACGAAAAAAAGAACCGGCCAGTGGCTCCTGGGCCAATATTGGTAAACGTCGGACTAATAGCTTATAAACCAGCCATGCCAGAAAAATCGCACTAACAATGGAAGTAATCTGAACATAAAATTGAGAACTGACCGCCCAGGATACGACAGTATTGATCCACTCACGTGCTTTTGCTTCAATTATATTCAGATTCATCTTGTAAAAAGATTTTATTGGAGGAACTACATTGGCTTTATCTTATTCTTCTTGATCCGGCTCTTCCAACCCATATTCGCCTTGCTTCATAGCAGATTTTCTGACAAATAATCTGGAAAATAACAAACCGGTTTCAAACAACAGCCAGATTGGTATCGCAAGCAAGGTCTGGGAAATAGCATCTGGAGGCGTCAGGAACATACCAATAATAAAGGCACCAACAATGACATAAGGACGTTTTTCAGCAAGTGCAGCAGGAGTTGTAATACCAGCCATCACCAACACAATGGTAAATATGGGCACCTCAAAAGCCATGCCAAAAGCAAAAAACAACGTTAGCACAAAATCCAGATATTTTGTGATATCAGTCATTACCATCACGCCCTCGGGAGCTGCAGCGGTTAAAAAACCAAAAACCAAGGGAAAAACCACAAAATAAGCAAAAGCCGCGCCTAAATAGAACAGCAAGGTACTAGCAATCAACAGTGGCAAAATCATTCTGCGCTCATGTCTATACAAACCGGGCGCCACAAAAGCCCAAAACTGATAGAGAATAACCGGAATGGAAATAAACACCGCGCAGACTAATACCAATTTAAACGGGGTAAAGAAAGGCGATGCAACATCAATCGCAATCATCGAACTATTAGACGGCATATGTTGCGTCAAGGGCCCGGCCAGATAAGCATAAATCTGGTTTGCAAAAGGCGACAAACAAGCAAAAACCACAAGCACAAAAACAATTACCCGTAATAGTCGACCCCGTAGTTCTACCAGATGGGAAATAAATGGCTGACTATCGTCCAAGGAATGGTCTTCAGTCATGGTCGCTTTGTTTCTCTGTCAGATTCGAAGCTTCCTCGATGACCTTGTCTTTTAGCCGGTTAATAGAATCAAGAGGCCGGGCCAAATTGTTCTTTAATTTCTCAAATTCTTCCAGTTTTGCTTGTTGTTCTTTCAGTGTTTGTCGAAGTTCCTCCGCCTGCAATTCCTGCCTGATTTCAGATTTGACATTCTGCACCATATTCCGAGTTTTACCGACCCAAAAGCCAGCAATACGGGCCGCCTTGGGCAATCGCTCGGGCCCAATAACAATCAAACTCACCAATCCGACCAGGCACAACTCCCAAAAGCCAATATCAAACATGACTTAAACTTTATCCTGTTCCTTTTTAGAGGTCACTTCGCCATCCAAAGTCTCGCCGTCACCATCGGTTAACTTATTTTCATTTTCTCCATCTTTGACCGCGGATCGAAACCCTTTAATTGCACTGCCTAGGTCACCACCGAGATTGCGTAACCGTTTTGTGCCAAACAACAACACAACAATGGCTAAAATAATAACTAATTGCGTAATACTAATACCCATTTATAACTCCGGTTATAGACCAAAAAGTAAAGAACCTTCAGTCATTTGAATGTTAATTTTTTCGCTGTGCTTTTTCTTCCAGCCCAGAAAGACCGAAACGGTGCTGTAACTCCTGTAACACATCATCTGGCCCCAGCCCCTGATCGGCAAGCATGACCATACAATGAAACCACAAATCTGCTGTTTCATAAATAATTTGCTGCTTGTCTCCTTCTTTGGCTGCAATAATTGTTTCTGCCGCTTCCTCACCAACTTTTTTTAATATCTGGTTCAAGCCCTTAGCGTACAGACCCGCTACATATGAGCTATCTGCCGACTCCTGCTTACGCTGCTCCAGAACTTGTGCTAATTCTTGTAATATCCCGCTCATGACTTTTTCTTATAAATCAACTTCGGATCTTTTAAGACCGGTTCATTCTTGATCCATCGATCATCAATCAATTTCCGGAAAAAACAACTTTCCCTACCGGTATGACAAGCAATTCCACCTTCCTGTTCAATTTTTAACAAAATCACATCCTTATCACAATCCAGTAATATTTCTTTAACTTTTTGCCGATTACCGGAACTTTCACCTTTCCGCCACAATTTTTGTCTCGATCTAGACCAATAGACGGCATATCCCTTTTGGGCCGTTAATGACAATGATTCGGCATTCATCCAGGCAAACATCAATACTTTGCCGGTTGTTTCCTGTTGTGCAATTACAGGAACCAGGCCTTCATTGGTCCATCGAATCTCATCTAGCCAGGCGCTATTGATCATATAAAACGCACCTCGATGCCTCGATCCGCCATATATTGTTTTGCTTGTTGAATGCTATATTCAGCAAAATGAAATATACTAGCCGCCAGAACTGCATCTGCCTTGCCTTCAATTACACCTTCAGTAAGATGCTCAAGATTACCCACCCCGCCAGAAGCAATAACCGGCACAACAACTGCTTCGCTAATTGCTCTGGTTAAGTGTAGGTCAAATCCTTTTTTTGTACCATCGCGGTCCATACTGGTCAGCAAAATTTCGCCGGCACCAAAATCCACCATTTTTTTTGCCCAGGCTATAGCATCAATTCCGGTTGCTTTTCGTCCACCATGCGTAAATATTTCCCATCGCTGCGCTTCGCCAGGCCGACTAACCTGCTTGGCATCAATTGCCACTACAATGCACTGGGAACCAAAACGCTCGGCGGCTTCTTTTACAAATTCCGGATTGGCAACAGCTGCACTGTTAATTCCAACTTTATCTGCACCTGCGTTCAACATTCTGCGGATATCATCAACAGTTCTAATTCCTCCCCCCACTGTTAAAGGGATAAAAACTTCGCTTGCGACTTCTTCAACAACATGAATGATGGTATCCCTATCGTGATGGGTTGCCGTTATATCAAGAAAAGTAATTTCATCGGCACCCTCACTATCATAACGCCTGGCTACTTCTACTGGATCGCCTGCATCGCGAATATCGACAAACTGAACTCCCTTGACGACTCGGCCATCATCAACATCAAGACACGGAATAATTCGTGTAGCCAGTCCCATAGTTACCTCAATAAGTTTGTGCTAATTTTTCAGCTTCAGCAAAATCTAGAGTCCCCTCATAAATTGCCCGGCCAGTAATAGCGCCCATAATACCTTCATCAGCCACTTCGCCCAGTGCCTTAATATCTTCTATATTTGTTATGCCGCCGGATGCTATAACTGGAATATGAATAGCTTTTGCCAGCTTCATAGTTGACTCAACATTCACTCCTGACATCATCCCGTCTCTGGATATATCCGTATAAATAATTGCTTCTACACCATCTGCCTCAAATTTTTGGGCCATATCAATGACATCATGTCGTGATAATTTCGACCAGCCATCAATGGCTACCTTACCATCTTTTGCATCCAGACCAACAATAATATGACCTGGAAATTCCACCGCTACATCGCTGACAAAATGCGGTTCACTAACTGCTTTGGTTCCGATAATAACGAACTGAACACCTGCTTCAAGATATCCCTGAATAGTATCTTCATCCCGAATTCCGCCACCAACCTGTATTGGTACATCAGGATAAGCCTTTGCAATATTTTGAATTATTTCTGCATTTTTGGGTTTTCCGGCAAAAGCGCCATCAAGATCAACCAAATGTATCCTTTTGGCGCCAGCATCAACCCATTTTCCAGCCACGGCAACAGGGTCATCTGAAAACACCGTATCGTCTTCCATACGCCCTTGGCGCAATCGCACACACTTTCCTTCTTTCAAATCAATCGCAGGTATCAGCAACATCTTATTTACAACCTCAAACTAAAATAATTGTCAGAACGAACCGTCCCACTGTAAAAAATTTTGCAGTAATTGCAAACCAGCAACATGGCTTTTCTCCGGATGAAATTGTACCGCAAAAATATTTTTCCAAGCTAACGCGCAGCAAAAAGTATTAGGATAATCTGTGGTTCCGGCGATTACTGATTCATCATCAGGCCTAGCAAAATAGCTATGAACAAAATAAAACCGACTTTTTGCAGCAATCTTGTTCCATAACGGATGATTAAATCTCTGCTCTACCTGGTTCCAGCCCATATGAGGAATTTTCAATCTGTTACCATTTTCCATCTCAAGTGACAGGGGAAAATGAATAACTTCCCCAGGAATTAGATCCAGACATTTTGTGCCATTATTTTCTTCGCTGTAGGTAAGTAAAGCCTGCATTCCAAGACAGATACCTAAAAGTGGCTTACCACTATGGACAGTTTTTAGAATTACTTCATCAAGACCTGATTGGCGTAAAGCATTCACACAATCTCGAATGGCACCCACACCAGGGAATACCACCCTATCTGATTGTAGTATTTGGTTTTTTTTAGAGGTTACTCTGATATTGGTATTGGGTGCGACATGTTGTAAGGCTTTGGTAATAGAATGTAAATTACCCATGCCATAGTCGATAACGGCTACTGAATTCATAAGTCTTTGAAATTATAAACTGCCTTTGGTTGAGGGCATGATACCTGTCATTCTTGGATCAGGAGTAATCGCCATACGAATTGCGCGTCCAAGCGCTTTAAATATGGTTTCTGCAATATGATGGGCATTCACACCTTTGAGATTATCAATATGTAGAGAAACTCCCGCATGATTGACAAACCCCTGAAAAAACTCACGAAATAAATCAACATCGAAGCTACCTATCATTCCACGAGTAAACTCCACATCATAAAATAATCCAGGTCTTCCAGAAAAATCAATAACAACCCTGGATAACGCTTCGTCTAAAGGCACATAAGCATATCCATAACGAAAGATCCCTATTTTATCCCCTAATGCTTCAGAAAACGCCTTCCCCAGCGTAATTCCAATGTCTTCTACGGTGTGATGGGCATCAATATGCAAATCGCCATGGGCTTCAATGGTTATATCAATTAAACCATGCCTGGCCACTTGATCCAGCATGTGTTCCAGAAAAGCAACACCAGTATCAAAGCTAGACTTTCCCGAACCATCGAGATTTATCTCTATCCTGATTTGTGTTTCTAGTGTATTACGCTCAATTTGAGCTATTCGTTGATCCATAAGTTAATAAAATACCAATGTGCATTTTGTATTGTCATAGTGTATTGAGTTTATGGATATTCTACAACGATTTTAAAGTATCAATAAATCAACACATACCTCGGTATGTAGTCAAACTCCTACGCACATTTCCTCTATAGCCTGCTTTTTTTTCACTCTGAATTTGTCAAACTACATCTGTCGGAATGAGGGTGGAAATGCTGGGTTAGCCCAGTAAAGACCAAGCCAACCTGATCTGACGTTCCAGAGTCCCGGCAGCTCTTGCCAAGACTCTAAAATTATTACCCTGAAAAACTATACAGCCTCCGCAGTTCGGGAGGCTTTTTTTCTTTCATGTTCTTTAAGTAATTTTTTCCGCAGACGAATTGATTGCGGCGTTACCTCCACCAATTCATCTTCATCGATAAATTCCAGTGCCTGCTCAAGAGTCATTTTTTGAATAGGCGTCAAAATCAGGTTTTCATCCGTCCCAGCCGCACGTATATTAGTCAATTGCTTGGCTTTGGTAGGATTAACAGCCAAATCATTAGCCCGGGAATGGATTCCAACCAGCATACCTTCATAAACCTCGTCGCCATGAACCAAAAATAATTCACCCCGATTTTGTAGATTAAATAAGGCAAAAGCCAAGGCTTTACCAGCCACCATTGAAACTAAGACACCTCGTTGCCGCTCCCCAACAGTACCTTTTTTCATCGGTCCATAATGATCAAAAACATGATAAAGCAGACCAGAACCTGATGTCGCTGTCATAAACTCTGTCTGGAAACCAATCAGGCCTCTAGAAGGCATCATATATTCCAGACGAATTCTGCCTTTGCCATCGGGGATCATGTTCAGCAAATCACCTTTCCGCTCACCTAGTTTCTCCATAATAGCACCTTGATGCTGCTCTTCCACTTCAATGGTGACCAATTCAAATGGCTCGCTTAACTCACCATCAATTTCCTTGATAATGACCTCGGGACGGGAAACCCCCAATTCAAAACCTTCCCGCCGCATGTTTTCAATTAATACCGACAAATGCAACTCACCTCGCCCGGAAACTTTAAATTTGTCAGGATCAGCAGTATTTTCAACTCGCAGGGCAACATTATGCTGCAATTCTTTATCCAAGCGGTCACGAATCTGCCTGGAAGTCACATATTTACCTTCCCGTCCGGCAAAAGGGGAAGTATTAACCTGAAAGGTCATACTCACCGTTGGCTCATCAACAGTCAAAGCAGTTAAGGCTTCCGGCGCATCAGGATGACAAAGTGTGTCGGAAATCTCCAGTTTATCAATGCCGGTAAAGGCAATAATATCGCCAGCAGATGCTTGTGAAACCTCCACTCGATCTAAACCATGAAATCCAAAAATTTGCAGCATTCTGGCGTTTCGTTGACCACCTCCGCGATTGACCAAAGTTAACGGCATATTGGTTTTTACCGTTCCTCGCTGAATTCTTCCGATACCGATCACCCCTACATAGGAGTTATAATCCAGACTGATGACCTGCATTTGAAACGGACCATCCACATCCACACCGGGGGGACTCACTTTTTCCACAATAGTTTCAAATAATGGCATCATATCACCACTTCTAGCCTGATCATCCAGATTTGCATAGCCATTAAGCGCTGAAGTATAAATTATAGGGAAGTCCAGTTGTTCGTCCGTAGCTCCAAGGCGATCAAATAAATCAAAAGTTTGATCTATGACCCAATCAGGCCTCGCCCCATGGCGATCAATTTTATTGATGACCACAATGGGTTTTAGCCCCAAAGCAAATGCTTTTTGGGTCACAAACCGAGTTTGCGGCATAGGCCCATCAACCGCATCCACAAGCAACAATACCGAATCAACCATCGACAAAACGCGCTCAACTTCACCACCAAAATCTGCGTGCCCAGGAGTATCAACAATATTGATATGATAACCATTCCAGTCTATAGCAGTATTTTTCGCCAAAATGGTAATGCCTCTTTCTTTTTCCAGATCATTGGAATCCATAATCCTTTCGGATACTTTTTCGTGATCGGCAAAAGTACCAGATTGTTGTAATAATTTATCAACCAGCGTGGTTTTACCGTGGTCAACATGGGCAATAATTGCAATATTTCTTAATTTCTCTATCACTTTGAATTTATAAAAGAATGTTAGGGTTTACCGATCCAATGCCATCACAGATTGAATCGCCTTTTTTCGCAGAAATGTTTTTCGGGAAGTAATAAGTAACTTGGATAGTTATAAAAAATAACTCTACATAAAAGAATTCTAGTCGCTTACTCTTTTTTGGCCAATAAATTGTGTTTCATTCCTGAACCCGGCAGATAATTTGCCGATTTTTCCATTTTCCTGGTAAAAAACCAAACGAAGCGGAGCAAATAAAGTTAATAATTCATTTTCTGCCAATAAAAATTCTGGATTATTGGGCCCATCTTCAGTTAATTTTTCCTGATTAAAGGTCTGATAAAAAAGCAGACCTCCTGGTTTAAGAGCGCTCATTATCCCATCACTTAGCGTACGGTCAAGAAATCTTGCAATAATAATGACATCAAAATTGTAACCCTGAAAACTTTTTGATGTAATTTCATTAACTTCCGCTTTAATTGACATAGCTTTTCTTTGTGCAATCCATTGTAATCTCGAAATAGCCACATCAGAAATATCCCAAGCAGTGGTCTGCAATCCCTGTTCTGCCAAATAACAGGCATTGGCACCAAGCCCACAAGCCAGATCCAATGCCTCGCCCGAATCCGGCAAAAGGAAATTATGATCTTTTAATACAGTGGCTGGCTCAGAAAATTGTTTCTGCATTTGCCGATAAATTAAGTTCCATTTCTGCCGAATGGGATGCACAGGACTATTTTCCTTCATGATTTATTACTTCAACTAAATTTGCTTCACGGACAAACCATTCATTTAAAAAATCCAAAAAAACAGTCACTTTTGCCGATAAGTATTTTCGATGAGGATAGAGCGCATACACGCCTAAAGGTGGTTTGGCATAATCGGCAAGAACAACTGTGAGCTTGCCTTTTTCAATATCTCTGCCAACAATATATTTTGGCAACATGACCAGTCCCAAACCTCTGATCGCAGCAATTCGTATGGGGTCAGACATATTTGCCTGAAATCGACCGGAAACTTTAATCACCACATCTTCACCCGCCCATCTGAAGGTCCATTGATCCTTGGGCGAAACTGCCCAATTTATCAAGCAACTATGCTGCTTCAATTCTTCTGGCGTCAAGGGAACACCATGCACCAGCAAATATTCCGGCGCCGCACAAACTACCAGAGGAGAAGAAATCAATTTGCGCGCCACCAAACTGGTATCCTCCAATTCACCATAATAGATTGCAATATCTATAGCTTCATTGACAAGATCACTTAAAGCTCCCTGAAGCACCATCTCAACTTCAAGTTCGGGGTGCAATTTAATAAACTCAGCCAAAGCCGGGGCAATATGAACCGCTCCAATAACCGGCGGGGCACTAATTTTTAAAATCCCCCGTGGTTCAGTCTGTAAATGAGCAACTGCTGCTTCCATTTCCTCGATATCAAGTAACAACTGCTGACATCTTTGAAAATAAGAAGCACCTACCTCTGTCAAACTCAAACTTCGAGTTGTTCGATTAAATAACCTTGTTCCCAACTCTTGTTCTAAATGCATAATATGCTTGGTCGCCATGGCCCGTGAAATACCCAAATCACGTGCCCCTTGGGCGAAACTTCCCGCATTGGCAACAGCAACAAATACTTTCATGCCCTTTAGCTTATCCATGCCCTGTTACCCGAATCATGGTTTTATGAAACAACCCTCACTTTTATTTATCACTTATAAATCAGTATATTGTATTGTAAATCGAAGTAAAACACCATGTATTTCTATAGTCCTGATATAAGGAAAAAATTTACTACATAGACAAACAATTATATTCATCTATATTTTGCTGTACATCCCTGTATAAATTTTAATTCATGGCTACAGCTCTATCAGACATACAATTTAGCGGACTGACGCGTTGCCTTATTGATCAAGGCCTGCTGAATGAAACTGACGCAGAAAAACATATTAAGGCGGCACAAAAACAGAAATTGCCCCTGATCCACTACCTGGTCAGCAACAAAATTGTCAACAGCACTCACCTTGCATCTATTGCTTCTGCAGAATTTGGTGTACCGTTTTTTGATCTTGACGCTATTGATCTGCAATCACTGCCTGTATCTCTGGTTAGTGAAAAGCTGATCGTGCAGCATAATGCTTTGCCACTATTTAAAAGGGACAACAAGCTTTATATTGCGATTTCAGATCCAACCAATTTTGGCGCACTGGATGAAATCAAGTTCCATACCCGGTTAAATACAGAAACCATACTGGTTGAAGACGACAAACTGTTAAAAGCAATCGAGCAATGCCTTGATGACGCCGATACCAGCATGACTGATCTGCTTGATGAAGATCTGGACAATCTGGATATCTCGGGAGGTGATGAGGAACCAGCTGAAGACGATAACTCAGCCAATATTGATGACGCCCCGATTGTCCGTTATGTCAATAAAATCCTGCTTGATTCAATCAAAAAAGGGGTTTCTGATATTCATCTTGAACCCTATGAAAAAAACTTCCGGATCCGGTTTCGCGGCGATGGCATCCTCTATGAAGTAGCCAGCCCTCCAGCAAATATTTCCAATCGAATTATCTCTCGTATCAAAGTTATGTCTAAAATGGACATTGCAGAAAGACGGGTTCCTCAAGATGGCCGGATCAAAATGATTTTATCCAAAAACCGGGCCATTGATTTCCGGGTCAATACCTGCCCCACCCTTTTTGGGGAAAAAATTGTATTACGTATTCTTGATCCCAGTAGCGCACAAATTGGCATTGAAAAACTGGGCTTTGAAGAAGAACAACGCAAATTTTTTCTTGATGCGATTCATAAGCCTTACGGCCTGGTTTTGGTGACGGGACCGACAGGTAGCGGTAAAACTGTCTCCCTTTATACAGGCCTTAATATTCTTAATGATGTCGGAAGAAATATTTCTACTGCTGAAGACCCTGTCGAAATCACAGTTGAAGGCATCAATCAGGTCAACATGAATCCCAAGGCGGGTTTAACCTTCGCATCAACATTGAGAGCTTTTCTCAGACAGGATCCTGACATTATCATGGTCGGGGAAATCCGGGATCTGGAAACCGCAGAAATAGCCATTAAAGCAGCACAAACCGGTCACCTGGTGCTTTCAACTCTGCATACCAACGATGCGCCGCAAACCTTAAACAGACTGCTGCAAATGGGTATCCCGGCATTTAATATCGTCTCCTCCGTCAACCTGATTATGGCTCAACGTTTAGCTCGTCGCTTGTGTGAACATTGCAAAGCCCCCGTTGAGCTTCCAGACAAAGTTTTGCTTGAAAACGGCTTCAAGGAAAGTGACATAGGAACTATAAAAATATTTAAGGCCGTAGGTTGTGATCACTGTAATGAAGGTTACAAAGGCCGGGTTGGTATCTATCAAGTGATGCCAATCGGTGAAAAAATGCGGACTTTGATTTTGGAAGGAGGCAACACCCTAGAACTGGCTGAGCAGGCTGAAAAAGACGGCATCAATGATTTACGTGAATCAGGACTGGAAAAAATCCGGCAGGGAATTACCAGTCTTGAAGAAATTAATCGTGTAACAATCGAATAATACTTAGGAACAAACATGGCAGAACAAGTTGAACAAATAGATTTTATCTGGGAAGGCAAGGATAAATCCGGTAACAAAACCAAAGGCGAAATTAGCTCCAAGAGTGAAACCATAGCCCGCACAGAAATAAAACGCATGGGTATTCGTCTTAAAAAAATCAAGAAAAAACCTAAACCACTGTTTAAATCAAAATCCACAATTACCAGTAAGGACATTGCTATTTTCAGTCGGCAATTAGCCACCATGCTGGAAGCTGGCGTACCGTTAGTGCAGTCTTTTGATATTATCGGCAAAGGTCATGAAAACGCAGCCATGCAAGATCTGTTATTGGGTATCAAAGGTGATATTGAAGGTGGCGACACACTGGCTGAAGCATTAAACAAAAGACCTTTATACTTTGATGAACTTTTTTGTAATCTTGTTGAAGCGGGTGAGCAAGCCGGAGTGTTGGAAACTTTACTGGACAAAATAGCTACCTACAAGGAAAAAACTGAATCGATGAAGGCCAAAATCAAAAAGGCCCTCACTTATCCCGCAGCCGTATTAGTCGTTGCTTTTATTGTAACCACCATTCTGTTATTATTTGTGGTGCCAGTCTTCGAAGAATTATTCCAGGGTTTTGGTGCTGATTTACCCGCGTTCACACAGTTTGTTATCCATCTTTCTGAATGGCTACAAGCTAACTGGTATATTTTATTTGGCGCGATTGGCGGCATTATTTATGGATTCTTGTTCTTCAAGCGCCGTTCACGAAAATTCAATCATTTTCTTGATAAAGCCTTACTAAAATTACCCATTGTCGGCCTGATTCTAAATAAATCTGCAATCGCAAGATTTGCCAGAACTTTGTCCACCATGTCTGCCGCTGGTGTCCCGCTTGTAGAGGCATTGGAATCTGTCGCTGGAGCAACAGGAAATATTGTTTATTCAGAAACAGTATTAAAAATGCGTGAAGATGTAGCGACAGGCCAACGCCTGCAATTCGCCATGCAACAGGCAAAATTATTTCCGCACATGGTTGTACAAATGGTCGCCATTGGGGAGGAATCAGGCTCTATCGATAGCATGCTGTCAAAAGTTGCTGATTTTTATGAAGAAGAAGTTGACAATCTGGTTGACAATTTAAGCAGCCTGATGGAACCATTAATCATGGCAGTTCTTGGGGTTCTGGTCGGCGGATTAATTGTGGCCATGTACTTACCTATTTTCAAAATGGGCGCCGCTGTTGGATAATAAGTCTTTCAAACTAATAACTGCAAAGTTATAAATGGAGTTACTCAACATTTTCCAAACCCACCCGTGGGTTTTAATCGTTACTGTCACTATTGTCGGACTGATGGTTGGCAGTTTTTTAAATGTTGTGATTTATCGGTTACCAGTCATGATGCAGCGTAATTGGCGAGATGAGTGTTATGAATATCTGGAAATCCCGAAAAATGCAATTGATGAAGAAGAATCTCTTAACCTGAGCTTTCCAGGGTCAAGATGCAATCAATGTCATACCGCAATCAAACCACATCATAACATTCCGGTCTTAAGCTATATTTTTTTGGGAGGAAAATGTGCTTACTGCCAGGCCCCCATCGCTTTACGCTACCCACTGGTCGAACTGTTTACTGGAATTATCTCGGCAATTGTTGCCTGGCACTTTGGATATAGTTCTGAAATATTTTTTGCATTAGTACTCAGTTGGTCACTCATCGCCTTGAGTGGCATTGACATTGACCATCAGCTATTGCCTGACAGCATCACCCTACCACTGATTTGGCTGGGACTGTTTTTAAGCCTTTTTAATATTTTTACTGACAGTCATTCCAGTATTATCGGTGCACTTGCCGGTTATCTCAGCCTCTGGCTTGTATTTCAACTGTTCAAAATAGCTACAGGCAAAGAAGGCATGGGTTATGGCGACTTTAAACTCCTTGCAGTCTTTGGCGCCTGGTTAGGTTGGCAATATCTGCCACTGATTATTTTACTTTCTTCGTTGGTTGGAGCCATTATCGGTACTGCAATGGTAGTCTTTGCAAAACATGACCGACAAAAACCTATCCCTTTTGGACCATATCTAGCTGCCGCTGGATGGCTGGCATTATTGTGGGGCGAACAAATGAATCAACTCTATCTAGGGGCTGTTGGTTTATAATGCTGTCCTATGTTAAAAATTGGACTGACTGGTGGCATTGGATCAGGAAAATCAACTGTAACCCAGATTTTCTCTGAGTTAAAAGCCCCCATTATCGATGCAGATATTATTGCCCATGAGCTTGTTGGGCCGGGTAAACCGGCATTAAAAGCCATTGTTGATCATTTTGGCCAACAAATTCTGACTAACCAAAATGCTTTAAATAGAAAAAAACTCAAAGAAATTATATTTTCCAATCCTGAACAAAAAAAACAATTGGAACAGATTTTACATCCTTTGGTTTTTGCAGAAATGGAATCGCAAATAAAACAACTTTCCGGCCCTTATTGCATTCTAAGTATTCCTTTACTGCTTGAAACACAAATGGAAGATTTTGTTGATCGAATATTAGTCATTGATTGCCCGGTAGAGTTCCAGTTAGAAAGAGTAAAAAATCGTGACCAACTCAGCGAAGACAGGATTAAAGCAATCATTGCCAGCCAGGCAACCAAGGAACAAAGGCTACAAGCTGCGGAAGATGTCATCGACAATAGCACCGATGCTCAGGCACTTGCAGAACAGGTAAAAAAACTGCACAATCTATACTTATCGCTGGCCTGATCAAGGTCAATTTTAAGATCTGACAATTCCATTTTTATTTTCAAAGGATCAGGATTTATTATCTGTGAATAACATTATCACCTACGAATTTCCTTTAAATGAACGGGTTCGAGTCTTCATCAGGATAGAGCAATTATTTTTACAACTAAACCATTTTTTAACAGGAGAAAATATCTGGGACAAACGTGCTGCCATTGATACAATTCTTGATATCATGATGATTTTCAGCCGGAATGATCTAAAATCTGAAATCTTGAAAGAACTGGACCGACACAGCACCACGCTGAGTTTAATCGCCAGCAATGAAAATGTCGATTCAAGCAAACTCAACCAGATCCTGGCCGAACTTGACCAAATTAGTAAAAAGCTTTACTCAGAAAGCGGTAAAATCGGTATTTCCGAAATGGGCAGTGATTTGTTTCAATCCATCGCTCAACGCAGCGCTATACCGGGCGGCAGTTGTTCTTTTGACATCCCTGCATTTCATTACTGGTTGCAACAGGATATTCAAACCCAGTATCGAGAAATTGACCGATGGACAAAACCATTCAATACTATTCGTACAGCAATCGATCTGATTCTGGATTTTATTCGCAACAGCAGTGCCAGTCGTGAAAAAACTGCACAAGCCGGGTTTTATCAACAAAGCCTGGAACAAAGCCAGCCATTCCAATTATTGAGAATCGGGGTAGATCGGTCCATAACCTGCTTTGCTGAAATCAGCGGTGGCAAACACCGCTTTTCGGTCAGATTTATGAAACCACCCAGTGATGCATCGCGCCCAGTACAAACTACTGATGACATCCCATTTCAACTTACCTGCTGCCTGTTCTAATGCCAGTAAAAACAGTTAAATGTCCGAGTTGCGGAAAAAGTGTTCCCTGGATAGAAACTGAAAAGTTCAAGCCATTCTGTTGCGAACGCTGCAAACTGATTGATCTTGGGGAATGGGCCGCAGAAGAAAAAGTCATACCTGGAAAGCCGTTATATTCTGATGAAATTGATAACGACTACCCTGAACAATAACAAAGACACCTTTTAATAATGCTAAAACTTGGATTCATGGCATCCCACGGAGGCTCTGGAATGAAAGCAATTCTGGAAGCCATTCAACATGGGCTTGACGCACAGGCAGTTGTTTTTATCGGCAATAATAAAAATGCCGGTGCATTTAAAATTGCTGCACAGCATAATCTTGAATGCTTCCATCTAAACTCCAAAACCCACCCTGATGCTGAGCAACTTGATCAGACCATTTGCTCCACTCTGGAACGTCAACAAATTGATTTATTGGTCTTATCAGGTTACATGAAAAAACTCGGCCCGCTCACCTTAAAAGAATTCAGTAACCGGATTCTGAATATTCACCCTTCTTTGCTCCCCAAATATGGCGGCCAGGGCATGTATGGCGACCGTGTGCATCAAGCCGTGATTGAAAACCAAGAAAACCAGTCCGGCGCATCCGTCCATATTGTTACAGATGAATATGACCAGGGGCCTGTTCTCAATCAAAAAATTGTTGCTGTTGAAGAAAATGAAACCGTGGAATCCCTGCGGGAAAAGGTAAAAGCAATTGAAGGACAGCTTTATGTTGATACCCTGAAAAAAATTGTCAACAATGAAATCATTTTAAAAAAATAATCAGCCCGGTAACAATCACAACCGGACTGATTAAAAAGCTCTGAATGAGGAGAAACAACGAACACTTCTCCTCAAAAGACAGAACAACTTTTTAAGGTACTAAACCCCTTCTTTTCTCCTTGAAACCCCAATCAAGCCAATCAAGGCCGGTCCAAACAACCAGACTGCCGCCGGTAGTGGAACCTGAGAAACGCCTAGCTTGACAAAATCCGCACCATAAATTGCAGTAAACCGGATACCTGGATTCGTCACACTGACAATATTGTCAAATTTTGAATTATCCAGCCAGTTGCCGGTTGAAGTCAAAATGGTAAAAGTATCATTCAAATCCGGAATAAAGCCATTGTCCAGACTGACTTCAATAATACCATCCAAAGTAAAATCACCCAGAACCTGCATGACATCAAACTCGCCAGTTCCAGTTCCGGCCAGCTCGATTTCAAAAACACCATCATTGGTTTGGTTAAAATCGCCATCAACAGTCAATTCGCCAATGCCGTCACCAGGCGCCAGATGACCATCGTTAACAAACGCATTGCCACCGGTCATTTTCAAAGCGCCATCACCAGTCGCCAAGCCCTGGTTAGTCAAATCATTTGCAGAAAAAACAGCATTTTCAGCAATTCTGATTGTACCTTGCTGGATGATATCTCCTGAAGCATTTATTTCGCCTTGTTGGACATCGACAGAACCAGTATTAGTAAATTCAGCAGAAATTATGGTTTCCTAGATTCAACTCATAAGTGCAATTCATTTTAATGGAAATGGAAGGGCCAGCTGATGTATAGTTCAAGCTTTTTCAATCCGACCAAAGAATGAGGAAACTTATGAAGAAATATCGTCAG
>JALXCS010000084.1 GCA_026990815.1 Methylomonas sp.
GTAGAAATCAATCAAGACCATATTTTGATAGGGCTTTTTAATGCGGTTTCTCATAGTCTCCGTACTATATCATACGGGAGCTAAAGGCATAATCATGTGTTACTGGGTTCGACCAGTCATTAATCTAGCTGAAGGTTCTACTTAATCAGGATATTTTATTAGTCGCATCAGCACGATCCATCAAAAAACATAAATTTATTGTTTATTGGCTCACATTCCTCGCGAAATAGTCTTGGCATTTTTATCATCCACTTATAAGCTACAGAATAAATACTTTAGATTACATGGAGCCAAAAAAATGAATATCAGCCCATCAACCAGCGCAGTGAACCTACTAAACACTTCTCAGCATAAAGCAGCCGAGGCTGCTCAAAAAATTGCCACACTCCCAGTCAATAAACAAGAAGTTGGCAGTGCAGAATTTAACTCTTCTGATCTAATCAAGCCGGTTTTAAGTTTGAATGAGGCTGAACTGGAAACCTCGGCTGCCGTCAAAATCCTACAAACAGAGGATAAAACCATTGGCGCCCTACTTGATGTCAATGCATAAAATCAGTCAATTATGCGCTGACCAGCACATCCAGACCAAGTAATCTGATTTTTTCAGCGAAATCATTTAACTCTTGCTCTGTAACTTTTGATAAACGTGTTGCTTCCTGCTGCATAGAGGGCCGAGCTAACGTATACAACATAACTCCTTGCAAATCTACTTGATCCTGAATGTTTTCAAGCAACTTGAGATAAGTCACCCGCTCTTTAACATCCAGACTCTGGCCATCTATTTTTAATAAACAGGTTTGCAGCCAAGTTGGACATAAACTCGCTGAAAGCAATAAATTCCCAACATATCTTTCATGTGAAATTCCGGGGTCATTAATCTTCTTCCTTCCCAACTCAGTTGCACTGTCCAGCTTAAACCAAACCCGCCCTTGTAACTGAGCCAACATCGCCAGCCCCTTTTGAACCTGCGCTTTATGGATCAAGCTACCATTAGTAATTAATACAAACTGGTAAGGGTCTTTGATATTGATCCTGTCAATAGTCTCAGCAATTAATGAAACAGCTCTATCAAAATCTTTAACACTGGTTGGCTCGCCATTCCCAGAAATAGCAAAATCCTTGATTACCCGGTTTTCCAAAGGCATTTTAAAACGATCATAAAAAGCTCCCTTCATAACATCATTCAGAAAAAAATGCAGTTCTTTCTTCAACAAATCAAAATCAATATCAGGAGCACTACCCCGCTCAAGATCTGGAACCTGACAATAGATACAACGCCAGTTGCAAGCATTATTGGTATTAAAATTTATACCAATTGAAAGACCTCCGGCTCTTCTCGACATAACAGGATAGATATATTTCAATCCGGCTATATCACGGCTATGATCTATCGTTGTCAACTTCCCCATGCGTCAAGACCCAAAACTAAAAAAATGTTATGCTACTGCGGTATTTTTTCAAAGCAATCTAATCGAAAATAATGGAGATCTTATCATGAGCGAAAGAATTGTTTTAAGAACTGGTGAAGCATTGGTAGCTGGCGGACCTCCTGGTACAGCAGCAGAGCCTGAAATTATTATTGGCGAACTGGATGGCCCTGTAGGTACGGCGCTAGCCACACTAACAGGAGACCAGGCGCAAGGACACTCAAAAGTTTTTGCTATTTTGAATACTGATATTCAGGTTCGTCCTGTCACCCTGATGGTCAGCAAAGTCACGGTAAAAAATAACAGATATACCAACATTCTGATGGGAACAGTGCAAGCCGCTATTGCCAATGGTGTTCTTGATGCCGTCCGTGCCGGGGATATTCCTAAAGAAAAAGCCAATGACCTGGGCATCATCGTTTCTGTGTGGTTAAACCCCAGCGTTATCAACGATTCTGATCTGGATCATCAAATCCTGTTTGACATTCATCGCAAAGCCACATCACAAGCGATTCATAAAGCCATGAATAATCAGCCAGACATTGATTGGTTGTTGGAAAATCAAGATAAAATTACCCATAAATATTTCCAAATGGGACTGGACGGTAAAATTTAATATTTTCCTTTTCGGCAAAGATACAGGCGGCAATTTAGCATTCCAATCTGAATTGCCGCTGGCACCTGGGTATAGCTACATTATGATGTAAGTTAGCAATGGACAGCACCATATTGACTGACTTTATCCCAAAACTGCTCCCATCGATTCGAACGCTCCAGGGT
>JALXCS010000085.1 GCA_026990815.1 Methylomonas sp.
AGTAAGTTAGGTTTTTCATAATTTCAATAAAAAGCCTTTTTCTTATGAGCTTGAAAAGAGAAAAACACAACCCATTGATTTTACATGCATCATTAAATGTCAAGATATTTTAAACCCGATTGCCCTGCTTTACTTGATGTTATTTATAGATATGTGTTATAAATTATTGAAAATAATTTGCGAAGGTTATTTCACTCATGGCACACCTTATAGCACGCACTGGAAACGAGCTGACAATAGAAGTTAAAGTTACTAAAGACGGCTCCCTTCTAGAAGCAGAAGATGCGATTCAAAATGCCTGTAACGAAGTTGAGCTTTTAGCGACCGAGAAAGCCTTGAAGAATTTTGATACAGATGGGAGTCCCCCTTCAAACGGGGGGGCAAATGGACGGCTAAGCCAGCCACCTCAATTTGAGTTTCGAGGTGATTTCAAGTCAACCTATATTATACTTTTTTAGAGCGCACTTATCCTTGTTAATCAATGAGTTGTTTGTTTTTTTGAGCTCCGAAACTTTAGTTACCTAGATAACACAAATTTTTGTCATGTACAGAGCCGAAAATATATTACATCAGGAAACTAATCAATATCCTGTAACGCAGATGAATTGAATGGGGCAGCAAGATATTTATGGATTGGATAAGATGCTTCAGAATATGAAGTAACTCAAAAAACCCCTAGATGATTGGGTGTTAGTTTATTGCTATTATTGTCTGAAATGGATAGCCTGAGTGCCCATCAAGATGAAAACTTGAAATGGCGGAGAGGCAGGGATTCGAACCCTGGGAGGGCTACAAACCCTCAACGGTTTTCAAGACCGCCGCTTTCGACCACTCAGCCACCTCTCCAAGAACGAGGTATACTAACGTATACTGCTTGTTTTTTCAATTTTTTTCGCAGAAATGCGAGGTGATAAGAGATAATAATATTATTATTCTTCTTCTTCTTTAACAATTCTGGAGAACTAAAGAAATTGAAAAAAACACTAGATTTTGATGTGGTTGTTATTGGCAGCGGACCGGCTGGAACAACGGCTGCAACTTTGCTGGCAGATTCAGGCTGGTCGGTGTGCTTGCTGGAAAAAGCTCGGCACCCAAGGTTTCATATCGGGGAATCATTATTACCAATGAATTTACCGATTTTTGAGCGTTTAGGTGTGCTTGAGGCGGTACGTAAGATCGGCACCAAAAAATTTGCAGCGGAGTTTAATTCGACTGTTACACCTCTGGCTCAAGATGTTTTTTATTTTTCCCGTGCAATTAATACTAATCATCCTTGTGCTTTTCAGGTTAGAAGATCTGAATTTGATGCACTATTGTTTGCAAATGCTGAGAAGCATAGTGTTACCGCAATTCAAGAGGTTGAAGTGGTTGATGTGGATTTGGAATCAGCCGACCGTCGAATCGTCAGGGCTTTTTCTAAAGATCAGCAACAGTTAGTCTTCGGTTGCAAATTTGTTATTGATGCCTCTGGCCGGGAAACGTTTTTGGCCAACAAATTGAAATCCAAGAAAAAAAATTCAAGACATCAAATGGCTGCCATTTTTGGGCATTTTCGAAATGTACAACGCCGAAATGGCGAAGATGAAGGCAATATCAGTATTTATTGGTTTGGGCAAGGCTGGGTCTGGATGATTCCTTTGCAGGATGGTGTGATGAGTGTAGGCGCTGTCTGCTGGCCGGGATATTTAAAAACCCGGAAAACCTCCCGAGAAAACTTTTTGTCTAACACGTTAAATATGCTACCTGAAGTTGCTAAAAGAATCAGCGGAGCAGAGTTAATAGGAAAGGTGCAAGCGACTGGCAATTATTCTTATGCTTCATCAACCATGATTGGAAATGGCTTCTTGTTGGTAGGAGATGCTTATACCTTTGTTGATCCAGTTTTTTCCAGCGGGGTGTTTTTGGCTATGCAGAGTGCGCTGGATGGAGCTGAATTGGTCGATAAGTTGCTGCAAAAACCAGCTAATTCAAAAGTTCTGATTCGCGCTTATCAGCAAAAAGTCAAACGTGGGATTACTGCTATTTCCTGGTTTATTTATCGGTTTAACACTCCGGCACTGCATTATTTATTGATGTCCTCGGATGATTCCAAACAAAATAAATGGCAGATGAAAATGAAATCATCCGTGATTTCCATTCTTTCCGGTGATGTTTATGGAAATCCTGATGTTAGGCTGCCATTATTAATGTTTAAATCATTCTATTAT
>JALXCS010000086.1 GCA_026990815.1 Methylomonas sp.
AAATACTTCGGCGCGTGTTGGAATCGGATTTTCAATCATGGATTCCATCATTTGAGTGGCAGTAATTACAGCGCGATTTAATTCCCTGGAGCGCTGAATAAGTCTTTTTTGTACGGCGGGTAAATTGGCGTCACCAATTTCAACGCCAAGATCTCCGCGCGCAACCATAACAACATCAGAAGCGAGAATAATCTCATCCATAGCCTCTTGGGTTGCAATAGCTTCAGCTCTTTCGACTTTTGAAACAATCCCCGCATGACAACCTTCAGCTTCCAGCAAGCTTCGCGCTAGATTCAGGTCGCTTGCATTACGAGGGAAAGAGACGGCAACGAAATCAGCATCAATTTTGGCAATGGTTTTAATGTCCTGCTTGTCCTTGTCAGTTAGTGCAGGGGCAGATAATCCACCGCCAGCCAAGTTGATTCCTTTGTTATTTGATAAGTCTCCACCAACAATTACAATGCAGTTGATGCGTTTGCCATCAGTATCGACGACTTTCAAAACAACTCGGCCATCATCCAGTAACAATTTGTTACCCGATTTCACTTCTTTGGCTAGTGGCTTGTAAGTAATGCCAACTTGGGTATTGTCGCCAGCATCTTCTGGCAGATCAATATCCAAAGCAAAATTCTGGCCCTTTTTAAGCCAGACTTTTCCTTCCTTGAATCGTGCAATACGTATTTTTGGGCCTTGAAGGTCAGCTAAGATACCGATTCTGCGGCCTGTTTTCCTAATTAATTCTCTTACACTATTAGCGCGATCAATATGATCTTGAGCTGAGCCATGTGAGAAATTCAGGCGGACAACATCGATGCCAGCGTGAAATAATTTCTCTAGAACTCCGGGTTTATCCGTTGCAGGGCCTAGTGTTGCTAAAATTTTGGTTCTTTTCAACACCTTCGACCCTTCAGTAGGATCGACAGGTGTGATTATTGAGCTTTTATTTTGCATTCATCAAAGCGATAGTTGTGTCCAGCATACGATTAGAGAATCCCCATTCATTATCATACCAAGAGAGTACTTTCACAAAATTTCCATCAAGTACCTTGGTTAATAATAATTCATAAATGGAAGATGCTGGATTATGGTTAAAATCAATAGAGACCAATGGTTTGTCATTGATTTCCAGGATGCCTTTTAATGGGCCTTTTGAAGCGGCGATCAGAATTTCATCAACTTCTTCCTTGGTGGTATTTCTGTTTGCTACAAAAGTTAAATCAACGACTGAAACATTAATGGTTGGAACTCGCATGGCAAAACCATCCAGTTTTCCTGCCAGTTCTGGAAGTACCAAACCAACTGCAGCGGCAGCACCGGTTTTAGTCGGGATCATAGATTGTGTGGCAGAGCGGGCGCGACGCAAATCAGGGTGGTAAACATCGGTTAAAACCTGATCGTTGGTGTACGAGTGAATAGTCGTCATCAATCCATGTTCGACACCGAGTACATCATGCAAAGGTTTAACCAGTGGTGCCAGACAGTTGGTTGTACAAGATGCATTGGAAATGACGGTATCGGTACTTTTTAATGTGTCGTGATTAACACCGTATACGATGGTTGCATCTACATCTTTTCCGCCAGGAGCTGAAATGATGACTTTTTTCGCGCCAGCGTCAAGGTGAGCCGAGGCTTTTTCTTTGCTGGCAAAGAAACCAGTGCATTCATGAACAACATCGACACCTAAATCTCCCCAAGGAAGTTTCGAAGGGTCTCTTTCTGCAAATACTCTGATTTTATCGCCGTTAACAACCAGGTAATCACCTTCTGCTTTGACTTCACCCGGGAATTTTCCATGGGCTGAATCATATTGGGTAAGGTGGGCGTTGGTTGTGCTATCACCAAGATCGTTAATAGCTACGATTTGTATTTCATCAGTACGGCCAGCTTCGTAAAGTGCACGCAATACGTTGCGTCCAATTCGTCCATAGCCATTGATAGCAACTTTAATTGACATAGAGTTTCTCCGGGAACAAGATAGTTGTTAGTGTGAAAGATAGTGCAAGGATTTAGGTTTCCTTGCAAATCCCTCAATGATAGCAAATGCTAAATTTTTAGTCCATTAAAAAAAATATTCTTGATTGCTGAAATTGTGTTCAACGATGGGTGATGGTTTGCGCATTAAGTTGCTTATTTTAAATTTGATGGCGGCATCTTTTGCAACAATTTTAAATAACGTTGGTAACGGTTGTTCGAGATCTTTCCCGTTTCTGCCGCTTCACGAATTGCACATCCTTTGTCTTGAATATGGCGACAATTATGGAACTGACATTGTCCAATCAGAGGTTGAAATTCTCTAAATCCATAGGCAAGTTGTGCTTCATTAATTTCAGCCAGACCAAATATCGCGACACCAGGACTGTCAATTAAATTGCCCTCATTGGGTAGGTGGTAAAGTGTGGCGGCAGTGGTGGTATGACGGCCATGTTTGGTTGTTTCGGAAACACTATTGATTTTTAGTTTTTTTTCAGGGATCAAGACATTGGTAAGCGATGATTTTCCTACGCCTGATTGGCCAGTTAGAATGCTGGTGTGATGATTTAAAGCTTGTTGTAATTCAGGGATACCCTGACCAGTTTTGGCGCAAACTCTGTGAATAGGATAATTGAGCGACTGATAAGCGAAAAGTTCTTCTTCAATTCCATTATTGTTTGGCAAATCAATTTTGTTGAAAACCAGTTCGGAATTAATGGTTTTGTTCTCGCAAATGGCTAAATATTGGTCAGCCAATAAAAAATCACAAGGGGGTTCAACAGCAAAAACCACGAAGACTTTGTCAATATTGGCTGCGACAGGGCGGATTTTGCCATTTCGGTCCGGGCGTGTCAGTAGTGTGCGGCGCGGCAAAATTTTTTCTATTCTGCCTTGAGTATCGTCTGCTGGAGAGAGTAATACTCTATCTCCGACGGCAATTTTTTCAAGTTGCCGTCGAGTTTGACAGAGGAAGGTTTTGTGTTTAACTTCGACGGCAATTGCTTTGCCTAAATGCGAAATGACCAATCCTTCCAGCAATTTAACCATTATGCGGATTGCATTTTTTCTTCAATATGTGCAATTCGGATGGCAGCAGGTGGATGACTATAATGGAAAGCCGAATAGATTGGATCTGGTGTCAAGGTATTGGCATTTTCTTCATAGAGCTTTACCAGGCCACTGATCATTTTATTGCCATCGGCGTTTTCCGTTGCAAAATCATCAGCTTCAAACTCAAATTTACGCTGAAAAAAAGCGCTGATCGGTTGCATGAACGAGGTAAATACCGGAGAAACCAGCATAAATAAAACCAGAGCGGCCGCATTTGAAGGCTCTGATACGCCCAGGCCATGGTAAAACCATTCTTTATCAATCAGCCAGCCTAAAATAGCAAAGCTGATCAAGCTCATAATAGCTGAAGCAATTAGCATTTTAATAACATGTTTGCGTTTAAAATGACCTAATTCGTGGGCTAATACAGCTTCCAGTTCTTCATCGGCCAGAGAATCAACTAGTGTGTCAAAGAATACGATACGTTTGTTGTTTCCAAGTCCTGTAAAATAGGCGTTGCCATGACCGGATCTCCGCGAGCCATCCATGACAAAAATACCTTTGCTATGGAAGCCACAGCGTTCCAGTAATTTTTGGATTCTTTCTTTTAGCGGGCCATCTTTCAAAGGTGTGAATTTATTAAATAACGGTGCGATCAGAGTTGGATAAAGCCAGCTAAGTAACAAAGAAAAACCCATTAATATAGCCCATGCCCAAAGCCACCAAAGTGGTCCAATGCTGTCCATGACCCAAAGGATCAGCGCCAGAAGCGGTAAGCCAATGGCGAACATCAATGCCAATTGAATAGCCAGATCTTTAAAAAACTGGGCGGGCGTGTTTTTGTTAAAGCCGTACTTTTCCTCAATGACAAAAGTTTGATAATAGCTGGTTGGAATATCGACAAGTGTCATCAATAACATTAATGTTGTTACAGCGCCTAATCCTGTCAGCATCGGTGAAAAGGAAAGCGAATTCCAAAAATTGAAAATCATGTCGATTCCGCCGCCCAAGGTGAGCAATAACAGAAAAACCAGACTAATCAAACTATCAATATTGCTTAATTTTTCTTTCTCAATCGTGTAGTCTGCTGCTTTTTGATGCGCCTCCAGAGAGACTTTATCTTTAAAGGCATCAGGAACCTGGTTGCGATGGGCTGTCACATATTCTATTTGTCGTTTTGACAGCCAGAACTGAATGATAAAAGAAATTGTAAGTACAACTAAAAATATTATGGTAAATGTATTCATTGGGCCTAAATTTGATGATATTGCGATAATTAGGCGTACAGATTAGCCAATGCTACAATTTACCGCAACCTTATTAATAAAATGGAATAAATAAATGACGCTGGATTCTCGTAATCTGATTTGGATTGATTTGGAAATGACCGGTTTGGACCCTGATAATGATTATATTATCGAGATTGCAACAGTAGTCACTGACAAGGATTTACATATTTTGGCTGAAGGTCCTGTTTTAGCAGTGCATCAGGAAGATTCCGTAATAGCGGCAATGGACGATTGGAATCAAAAACATCATGGTCAGTCAGGATTGATTGACAGGGTCAAGCAGACAGTCATTGATGATGCTGAAGCGGAAAAACAAACATTGGATTTTTTACAAAAATGGGTTCCTGCTGGAAAATCTCCCATGTGTGGCAATAGTATTTGCCAGGATCGGCGATTTTTATATCGCTATATGCCGAAATTGGAAGCTTTCTTTCATTATCGAAATCTTGACGTTTCTACGTTAAAAGAATTGGCGGCGCGTTGGGCACCAGATATCCAAAAAGGCTTTCAAAAACGGGCCAGCCATCAGGCTTTGGATGATGTCATTGAATCCATTGATGAGCTTAAATATTATCGGGAAAGTTTTATTAAATATTGACTCAAAATTATGAACCAGGTTTTTGCAATAGCGATGGGTGGAGCATTTGGCGCGGTACTGCGTTTTTTTGTCTCTACTGGTGTTTATCAATGGTTGGGGCGTGGTTTTCCTTATGGAACACTTGCTGTTAATGTCATGGGATCATTGTTAATTGGCCTTATGACAGAAGCTTTGATTTTACAACGAGTGGCTATTTCCCAGGAATACAGAGCTGCTGTTCTGGTTGGTCTCTTTGGTTCATTTACGACGTTTTCTACATTTTCTCTGGAAACTCTGTTTTTACTAGAGCAAGGCAATTTTCAGAAAGCTTTATTAAATATTCTAGTGAGTGTCAGTGCGTGCCTGGTTGCCGTTTGGGCCGGTTTGCAGTGCGGCCGGATTTTGTTTTTGTTTTCCGGTGGTACAATTCGCTGGATGGGATGGGTTTTTCCTTATGGCTTGATGGCCGTGAATGCTATTGGTTCGTTCATCATTGGCTTGGTGATGGCGGTTTTATTCAATAAGGGCGATGTGGCTTTGGAGCACCGGGTTGCTGGGATTATTCTCTTGACAGGGATTTTTATTACTTTGTCAGGACTGTATTTAATACTGTATTTGCTGGAAGACGGCCATTCTTTGAGACTCCACGTTCCAGTACTACTGAGCGTTTTTTTGAGTAATACCATTATTTGCGCATCGATTATCTGGTTTGGCTTATGGCTCGGCAGGAAAATTTGAATCATGTTATTTGGTTTAAATAAAAGCAATTATCTTTTCTAACTGTTAAAACTGATAGGTAAAAAATATTATGCTAGACCCCCGTTTATTCAGGTCCGATCTTGAATATGTTCAGCAGCAATTGGCCAGACGCGGTTTTGATTTCGATGCTGACACTTATCAGACATTGGAATCACAGCGTAAAGAAATACAGGTTAAAACCCAGGAATTACAGAATCAAAGAAATACCCGTTCAAAAGCCATTGGCCAGGCCAAAGCAAAAGGTGAAGATATTCGGCCTTTGTTGGACGAAGTGCAAAATCTCGGGGAACAGTTAAAAGCGGCTGAAACAGAACTGGCTGAAATCCAGGAAAAGATTAATGACCTGATGACCGGTGTCCCTAATTTTCTGGCTAATGATGTGCCAGAAGGAAGCAATGAACAGGATAATGTTGAAATTTATTCTTGGGGCGACAAACCGAAATTTTCTTTTCTAGTCAAAGATCATGTTGATCTGGGCGCGCAATTGCAAGGTATGGACTTTGAATTAGGTGCAAAAATTGCCAGTGCCCGATTTGTGGTGTTAAAAGGACCATTGGCCAGATTGCAACGGGCAATCATTCAATTTATGCTGGATACTCATATTGTCGAACATGGTTATATTGAAACTTATGTGCCATTTTTGGCAAATGCAGATTCCTTGTATGGGACAGGGCAGTTGCCCAAATTTGAACAAGATCTGTTCAAGGTTGAGAATGATCCTGGCTTTTATTTAATCCCAACAGCTGAGGTGCCTGTTACCAATATTGTCAGAGATGTCATTGTTGATAACAGCGACATGCCCTTAAAATTTGTTTGTCATACGCCATGTTTTAGAAGTGAGGCCGGCGCTTATGGTAAGGATGTAAAAGGCATGATCAGGCAGCACCAATTCGAAAAGGTCGAATTGGTGCAAATCGTAAAGCCTGAAGATTCAGTAAAAGCACATGAGGACTTATCCGGCCATGCGGAAAATATTCTGCAAAAACTTAAGCTTCCTTATCGAAAAGTATTACTTTGTTCCGGTGATACGGGCTTTTCATCCAACAAGACCTATGATCTTGAAGTTTGGTTGCCTAGTCAGAATACTTATCGGGAAATTTCATCGTGCAGCAATTTTAAGGATTTTCAGGCGCGGCGGTTGCAAGCGCGTTGGCGTAATCCTGAAACCGGAAAACCTGAGTTGGTTCATACCTTGAATGGTTCCGGTTTGGCTGCTGGTCGGACATTAATTGCGATTATGGAAAATTATCAGAATGAAGATGGCAGTATCACTGTGCCGGATGTGTTAGTACCCTATATGGGTGGAATGTCCTGTGTTTCGTAAAAAAGGGAGACTCTCGCCTCCCTTTTTTATAAGGTTGTGGAAGAATAGTTAACGACTGGTTATTTCAAAATCCACTCTACGGTTTTTAGCGCGGCCTTCTTCGGTACTGTTATCGGCAACTGGGACTGTTTCACCCAAACCAACAGTTGTAATGCGGGCAGGATCAATGCCTTGTTCAACCAGATATTTTTTGACAGCTTCAGCTCTGCGCTTGGAAAGTTGAAGATTGTATTCAGCTGGGCCTATACTGTCGGTGTGGCCTTCTATTTCAATAGTAATATTCGGGTTTTCGTTTAATACTTTGACAGCATTTTGAAACATGCCGTGGTATTCAGGCTTGATAGCGTCACTGTCAAAGTCGAAGAAAACTCCGTGATAGGCCCAGCAGCCGTCGCTGCCAACAATTGCACCTTTTGGGGTGTCAGGGCATTTGTCGTCTTTGTCTGGAACCCCATCGCCATCTGAATCTAATGGCCCTGGAGTCGCTACTATTTTGGATTTATCGAACAACATTCTTTCTACAAAGATATGCATGTTTTTACTTGAAGCAATATCGGTGGCAGTTACGCCAAAGCCGCAGCCAACTGAATCTGACATTTTTTGCAACAGAAATCGGCCATCAGCATCTTTTTCATTGCCAACCCATACGCTATAGACACATAATCTATCACCATATTTTGCTTGTAGATCTTTGATCGCTGGAATGGGTGATTTATCAAGTTGATGGCCATCACTTACTACCAGTAATGCAATGGTTCCAGTTGTGGAAGCCAAGTCACTACCGGCCAGGTCAATTGATTTATGCATGGGAGAGCCGCCACCGGAACAGGCTATATCATCAATCCCACCAGCAAATGAAGTTTTTGAATATTTGCTGAGTGGCAGGTTAAGTTTGCTGCGCTTGAAGCCAGTGCAAGGACCAAAGCCAAAACTTCGGATTCCTGCATTAAGGTTTATGGCCGGGATGGTTTTGCTCATCCTGATTAAAATTTCTTTTTCAACTGCCAGTTTGGTTGGATTGGTATTCATTGCATAAGCTGCACCTTCAAATGCTTCACCGCTGGAGCCTGAAGCATCAACAATGACATAGAGATTATCAGTTTTTTGTGTGTATTTGGTTGTGGGAGAATTTAAGTCAATGGGTTCCGCTTGGAATGGTTGAAAGGTATTTATTGCTTGAGTTGCACATCCGGTTATAAATGCGAAGACAAGCAGCGAAGAAAGTCTGATTGATTTCATCATATCGTTCCTTTGTATAAAGTTTATTTGTTAAGTCTAACTTACTAACATAGGGGATTTTATCATTAATAATCTTATGAAAACATTATTTTTGTTGGGAGTTTTGACTACAGAATACAAAAGGTGTGATTTTGAAAGCAGTCATGAAATAATGGGACATTACTCTTTTTTTGAGTGGGGAAGCTATGGTTAATACACTGAAAATTTTATTTATTGGATTGGTGCTGGTTATTTCGGGAAATGCAGTAGCATTGGGACAACCAGGATTAGAAGAAATTATTCAATTGGCTGAACAAGGTAACGCATTGGCTCAGGCCAAGATGGGAGCTATTTATTTTTTGGGAGATAATGTGGACTTGGGACCTAAAGCTCGGTTTAAAGAGAAGTCCAGGCTGAAAGTGGCGCAGCCGTTGCTTAAAGATATTAAGAAAGATGCTAAGAAAGCAGCGCAATGGTATCAAAAGGCTGCAAATCAAGGCTTAATGGAAGCAGAAATTGTTTTAGCTGCGCTATATGATAGCGGAGTAGGTGTGACTTTAAATGTCAGAGAGGCTGATAAATGGTATAAGCGAGCGGCAGATCATGGTAGTGGTACTGCTAAGGCAATTACCGGGAAATATAAAGGTAAAAGATTGCAAGCATCTAAAGATATACCACAAACCTATGCTTTGGAAATTCTGGATAAAAAATTTATAACAAAATGACTATTAAAACAAGATTTGCTCCTAGTCCAACTGGTTATTTACATGTAGGGGGGGCGAGAACAGCACTTTTTTCATGGCTATATGCCCGCAAGCACGGTGGAAAATTTGTCTTGCGAATTGAAGATACTGATCTGGAGCGATCTACCAAAGAATCTGTTAATGCCATCCTGGAAGGAATGACCTGGCTTGGATTAGAATACGATGAAGGGCCGTTTTATCAAACAGAACGATTTGACCGTTATCAGAAAGTCATCCAGCAATTGTTAGATCATGGCGATGCTTATTATTGTTGTTGTAGTAAGGAAACTTTGGAGCAGCTTAGAAATGAACAGAAGGCACGCAAAGAGAAGCCAAGGTATGATGGTCGTTGTCGGGATGCAAAGCACGAGGACAGTAAAGAAGCAGTAATTCGTTTTAGAAATCCTGATGTAGGGGAAGTCGTCATAAAAGATCTGGTTAAAGGCGATATTGTGATTGCCAATAAAGAACTTGATGATCTGATTATTGCTCGCTCCGATGGCTCGCCAACCTATAATCTGACGGTTGTTGTGGATGATATGGATATGGGGATTACTCATGTTATCCGAGGCGATGATCATATCAACAATACCCCAAGACAAATAAATATTCTAAAAGCCTTAGCTGCTGAATTGCCACAATATGCCCATGTTCCAATGATTTTAGGTGATGATGGGTCAAGGCTCTCCAAACGGCATGGAGCGATCAGTGTCATGCAATATCGGGATGAAGGTTTTTTACCAGAAGCATTACTTAATTATCTGGTTCGTCTTGGTTGGTCTCATGGAGATCAAGAGGTTTTTTCAGTGGATGAAATGATTGAGTTTTTTGATCTGGAGAATGTCAATGTTTCGGCCTCTACATTTAACAGTGAGAAATTGTTGTGGCTGAATCATTATTATATGATGCATAGTGATTCTGCACATGTTGCCAGACATCTGAGTTGGCATATGGGTAATCTAAATATTGACCCTGCAATTGATGGGCCTGATTTAGTCAAAGTTGTCGAAATTCAACGAGAACGCTGCAAAACCTTGGTGGAAATGGCTCAGGCAAGTGCATTTTTTTATAAGGAATTCGAACAATATGATGAGAAAGCAGCCAAGAAGAGTTTTAAGCAAGGCTGCGAGCTGGTTTTGAAAAATCTATTTGACAAGTTTTCTGAACTGGAACAGTGGCAAGGAGAGCAATTGCACCAGATTGTTCTGGATGTTGCTGAAGCTATGGATTTGAAGCTGGGTAAAGTTGCGCAACCATTGCGTGTCGCAATTTCTGGAGCATCTGTTTCACCTCCGATTGATGTGACTTTATCTTTGCTTGGCAGAAAGAAAACTTTGGCCAGAATTTCAAGGGCAATAAATTTTATTGAGAAACTTTAGATCCGGGCTAGACATAAAAAAAAACCATTGTATAATACCCCTTCTCAACTGAAGGGGCCATAGCTCAATTGGGAGAGCGCAACACTGGCAGTGTTGAGGTCGGCGGTTCGATCCCGCCTGGCTCCACCAATAATTCAGTTAGTCAGTTCTAGTCCCCATCGTCTAGAGGCCTAGGACACCGCCCTTTCACGGCGGTAACGGGGGTTCGAACCCCCCTGGGGACGCCATCTTAAAAAAAAGGGTTGATAGAATTATCAACCCTTTTTTATTGTCTTTTTCTGAAGGCTGTCGTAAATCTTTACCACTTTAAACAGTACACATCTGGCAAATTTAAGGTATACAATAAAACTAGATTTAATCTGGTGGGAGAAAGAAATGGCTGATGCGCACGACAACAAGATAATCGATAAGTTAACCTCTCAGCAAGTTGAGATTTGTTGGAATAAAGGAACTGAAGCAGCTTTTACGGGCAAATATGTTCATTGTGATAAAGCTGGCACCTATGTTTGTGTTTGTTGCGGAAATTCTTTGTTCGAATCGGAAACAAAGTTTGACTCTGGTTCTGGCTGGCCTAGCTTTTGGGATGTGGTCTCAGGTCAAAGTTTGAAAACAATTGTCGACACCAGTCACGGTATGCAGCGTATTGAAGTAATTTGCAAATCTTGTGGCGCTCATTTGGGGCATGTTTTTGAAGATGGTCCTGAACCAACAGGGTTACGATATTGTATTAATTCGCTGGCTTTAGATTTAAAAGAACGCAAATGAGTAAAGAAAAAGTTCAGGATTTATTGGATTTTATTGATGCCAGCCCGAGTCCGTGGCATGCCGTTACTACAATTGAAAAGCGTTTACAGGCCCATCAATTTACTAAACTTGATGAAACAGTAAAATGGCAGTTACAAGCGAATGGCCGTCATTATGTTGTCCGGGACGATTCTTCAATCGTTGTGTTTATTATAGGGAAGAAACCATTAGCGGAAGCTGGATTTAAATTAGTTGGCGCACATACAGATTCGCCAGGATTAAGATTAAAGCCAAATGCACCTCATGCTAAGGATGGCTTATTAAGACTTGGTGTTGAAGTTTATGGTGGACCAATATTGGCTACCTTTACTGATCGTGATTTGAGTTTGGCCGGGAGGGTGAGTTATCGATCTGAGCAGGGAGAAATTTTTTCACAGCTTATTGATTTTGAACAGTCATTGCTTCGTTTGCCAAATCTTGCCATTCATATGAACCGAAATGTCAATCAAGATGGGCTGAAGTTGAACAAGCAGTCAGAATTACCATTAATCTTATCTGTTTTATCAAATAAGCAAATACCCCAAGATTATTTTTTATCATTAATTCAGCAGCAAACTAAAATATCCCCAGGCCAGCTTTTATCATGGGAGTTCAATATTTACGATACTCAGCGAGGTGCTTTTTGGGGTGTTGATCAGGAATTTTATAGTAATAGTCAGCTGGATAATTTGGCATCCTGTCACGCTGCTCTGGAAGCGTTGCTGAGCCGACCAGAAACAAGCGATTGTACTTTGGTTTGCGCTTTTTTTGATCACGAGGAAATTGGTAGCGAAAGTAGTAAAGGGGCGGACGGCAGTTTTTTGTCTGACATATTACATAGAATTGCTTTGGCGACTGAAACTGATATTGAAGATTATCAGCGAGCCATGGCTCTGAGTTTTATGATTAGTGCTGATATGGCCCATGCCTACCAACCAAATTTTTCCTCCGCTTATGAACCGGATCACAGGGTGATGGTAAACCAAGGTCCGGTTATAAAAGTGAACGCCAATCTTCGATATACTTCCGAAACCCTGTCACAAGCCAAGTTTATTAGCTGGTGTGAACAGGCAGGCGTCCCCTATCAAAAATATTCCCACCATTCTGACATTCCCTGTGGCAGCACTATCGGGCCTATGGTCTCAGCCAGACTCGGTATTTTGACCGTTGATGTGGGCAATCCGATGTGGGCGATGCACAGTATAAGAGTAAGTGCCGGTACCTTAGATCATGGATATATGATCAAGGTGCTGGAAGAATTCTTCTGGACATAAAGCCTATTGCCTAAAAAAAAGTCAGGCTTCTGTTGAGAAAATAATTTATTTTTCTTCAAACTTGCTACGTACTTTGATATAAAAGAGTTTTCACTTGAATCAAATTTATTTTATTTTTTGCTTAAAACTAGCATTGTTTGAAAAATGAACTATGATTAATATCTAGGCGTTGAAAAAAGTATGCCCATTTCAATGATGTTTCTGTCGAATTTTAAAGCGCGAGAAATATTTCACGAGAGATCTTTGCGTTTTTTTCGAGCCAGCATATTTGGTTTGATATTTATCATGTTTACGCATTCGTCACTCGCTGGAGCTTCTGTCGAATATAAAATAAAAGCAGCATACATTTATAATTTCACTAAATTTGTTACCTGGCCCAAGACCGAGAGCGATACTTTTAACTTGTGTATTTTAGGTAAAGAGCCTTTTGGGCCGTTGCTTAATTCTATTGAATCAAGAACCGCTCTTGGTTTGCCAATTAAATTAATACGACTCAATCATTTCGATGCTTCAAGACAGTGTCATATCTTGTTTTTAGGAGATGCAATTAGAAAAGATGTTAGAGAAGCCATTGCTAGTGCCAGTATTCTTACCGTTAGTGAAGAAAAACAGTTTGCCGAACATGGAGGAATGATCGGTTTTATTGTTAAAAATGGCAAGGTGAAGTTGCAAATTAATCTAGGGCGTGCCAAACAAGCCGGGCTGGAAATCAGTGCCAAGCTGCTGGAAGTATCAGAAGTTATTGAAGGTAATGGTGATGGTTAAAGTCCTCCGGCATCTTTCAATCAAGAAAAAGCTATTGCTGATCCTGTTTTTTTCAAGTATTTCAGCAGTGACTTTTGCCGGCATTTTTTTGTTTTTACTTGAGATTTCCGAGTTTAAAAAAACCACGCAGGAAGAGCTTTCTGCCATGGCTGCGTTAATTGGCGACAGAAGCACCGCAGCTTTGATGTTTGATGACAAGGAAGTTGCTCTGGAGAACTTATCTGTATTAGATAAGTTTCCTTCAGTCCGGCTTGCCTGCATTTATAATTCCAATAAAAATGTTTTTGCATTTCTTGATACCAATTTGGAGAAAAAATTAATTTGTCCAAAACTAGCGCCAACTCAACATAGCCAATACGATCAAAATCAATTATATATTTTTCAACCGATTGTTTTGGAAAATGAACCATTAGGGGTTGTTTTTATTCATGCCGATATGGAAGCGGCATTTCATCGGAAATTACAACACCTTGGCCTGGTATCAGTTATTTTAATTTCAGCCTCGATTGTTACTTTTTTTATCCTTACTCCTTTATTGGGAGTAATCGCCGCCCCAATCCGGAAACTGGTAAATACTGTCGACAAAATCACCAGAGAAAAAAATTATTCATTAAGAGCTGAGAAAGATAACCAAGATGAAGTGGGTACATTGGTTGATGCTTTTAATGACATGATTTGTACCGTAGAGATTCAGAATATTGCTTTAACCAAGGCGAAAGATCAATATTTGATGCTTTATGATGATAATCCGACGATGATTTTTAATGTTGATTTTGATGGGGTTATTGGAACCGTCAATCAGTTTGGAGCCAGGCAACTGGGATTATCCGTAGAGGAATTACGTTCATGTTGTATTTTTGATTTTGTTCATCCGGATGATTTAGTGGCTATCCAAAGCTTATTCAAACAATGCGAGGCGTACCCAAACCGGGTCCACAAGCAGGAGGTCAGGTTGGTTTGTGAGAATCGGGAATTGATCTGGGTCAGGCAAACTGCCCGGTTATTGAATAACGAAGATCAACAAAAGCATCTTATGCTGGTTTGTGAAAATGTTACCGAAACAAGACTGTTAACCGAGAAAATTGCCTACCAAGCCAGCCATGATGCATTAACCAATTTAGCTAATCGTAGCGAATTTGATCTTTATATTCAGCGCTCATTGGAAAATGCTCATGCGGAAGGGGCTGAACATGTTTTGTGTTATCTGGACCTGGATCAGTTTAAAGTTGTTAACGATACCTGTGGTCATCTGGCAGGAGATGAATTGTTAAGGCAATTAGGAGGTTTGCTAAGAAAACATATTCGTAAGCAGGATTTACTTGCCCGTTTGGGTGGTGATGAGTTCGGTATATTGATGCACAATTGTTCGCTGGATCACGCTTTTGTTGCCTGCGAAAAAATTCGTAATGTTATCAAAGATTTTAGTTTTGCCTGGGAGGACCGGAGTTTTACTGTCGGAGTCAGCATTGGTATTACCGCTATTGCAAAAACCAGCGGCAATTCTGTCGAATTGCTTAAAGAAGCTGATGCTGCCTGTTATGCGGCAAAAGATAAAGGTCGAAACCGTGTCCATGTATTTCGTCCGGATGATGAAGATCTGGCGCAAAGACAGGGTGAAATGCAGTGGGTGGAAAAAATTCATCAAGGCCTGAATGAAAATCGTTTTTTACTTTACGGACAGATCATTGTTCCTGTTTCTGGTTTTGAGAGTGGTCTACACTTTGAAACATTGATTAGATATAAAGATAATAACGGCAATATCATACCTCCGGGAGCATTCTTGCCAGCTGCTGAACGCTATAATCAAGCGCCTGCAATGGATCGCTGGGTGATAAAGACATTATTTTCCTGGATGTACTATCAACCCGGATTCCTTGACCAGCTTGAGCTATGTTCAATCAATTTATCGGGACTGTCGCTTTCTGACAGCAGTATGTTGAGATTTATTATCAGCGAATTTAATCGATGGTCGATTCCACCGGGAAAAATTTGTTTTGAAATTACTGAAACTGCGGCTATTGCTAATTTATCAGATGCTTCTACCTTTATACAAAATCTGAAAAGGCATGGCTGCCACTTTTCACTGGATGATTTTGGCAGTGGATTATCATCGTTTGCCTATTTAAAAAATCTTCCTGTTGACTATATCAAAATTGATGGCTTGTTTGTAAAGGATATTTTAGAAGATAAGGTTGATTTAGCGATGGTAAGGTCTATCAATGAAGTAGGTCATATTATGAATAAAAAAACCATTGCTGAATTTGTTGAAAGTGACAGGATTTTTTCTGTATTAAAGCAATTAGGGGTTGATTATGCACAAGGTTACTGTATCGGGAAACCAATACCATTGGTTGATTTAATTGAAGCTGTTCCTTATCAGTTGGTGGGGTAGTAATGAGTATGAACAGACTAAAGTTTCAGGTTTTGTCTGGTTTGCTAATAGCACTGAATGCTTTTGCCAATGCAAATGTTGAGGATATGGATAATTTTTTTTCCATGTCTCCTGCGGAGCTGGCTGAATTATCGGTATCAATAGCAACCGGAACTGCCAAGCCGGTTTTTCAGTCAGCTTCGGTAACCAGTGTTGTTACTGCGGAACAGATCAAGTCCATGGGGGGCACAGAATTACATGAGGTGTTAGAAACCATACCGGGTTTACATGTCAGTATCCAGCCGTTTACCTACGATTACATTTATACCATGCGTGGGATTCGTAATGGCACTAACTCCCAAGTACTGGTTCTGCTTGATGGCAATCGTTTTTCTGTGCCTTTTCAGGGGAGGTCTGTGACGGGTCTGGAGCTGCCAATAGAAAATATCGAGCGGGTTGAAGTTATTCGCGGTCCGGGTTCAGCACTATATGGTGCAGATGCGTTTGCTGGCGTGATTAATATTATTAGCAAAAAAGCGAAAGATATTGACGGAACTGTCATCGGAGGCCGTGTCGGTAACTGGAATACTCAAAGCGGCTGGGTGCAGCATGGCGGACAATGGGGCGATTGGGATGTGGCAGCCAGTTTGCAATACACACATACCCGTGGTGATGATCAGCGAATCATCGTTAGCGATAGTCAAAGTTTACTGGATTCGGCATTTGGAACTCATGCTTCTCGTGCCCCAGACGCCATGCAAACGCAATTTGAGTCCTGGAATGCTCATCTGAATTTACAGCGAAAATATTGGGATATTGGTTTCTGGGCTTTTAACGGGGACGGTGGAACCCGGGCTGGAGTGGCTGCTGCACTGGATCCTACAGGGGAGGTCGAATCCCAGCAATATCTGGGATCAATCAAGTTTTCTACTGAGGATTATTTTGAAGAATGGGAATTTCAAGCCCACGCCAGTTATTTATACACCGATGTTCAAACCAATCAGCTACAAGTATTTCCAAATAATACGGTATTACCAATTGATAAGAATGGCAATCTTAATTTTGACCCAAGGGAAATTACCGGGCGGACATTATTTGCAAATGGTGTTAAAGGTATTATTGGTCGAACCCATCAAATGCCGACAATTGAGCTGAGTGCCATTTATCAGGGTTTTCAGGATCACCGCTTTCGTGTTCAGGCGGGATATCGATATGAAGAAATCAAGACCAGGGAATTCAAAAATATCGGAAAAGGTGTGCTAAGCGGCACCCCTCCTCCTGCAGTTGTTTACGGTGAGACCAAAAATGTAACGAATACACCTTATGTTTATTTGCCAAATACCAGTCGTTCAATCTGGTCGCTTGCAATTCAGGATGAATGGCAAATAGCCAAGAACTGGCAATTGACAGGGGGTGTTCGTTTCGATCATTATTCAGACTTTGGCGCAACAGTGAACCCCCGGTTGGCTCTTGTTTGGGATATTAATGAGCAGTTAACTGGCAAATTTCTGTATGGCCGGGCATTTCGGGCGCCTAATTTTTCTGAGTTGGGTAATATCAATAATCCGGTATTGTTAGGTAATCCGAATTTGGATCCAGAAACCATTAATACCATTGAATTAGCCTTTGATTATCGGCCTTTTCAAACTTTGCGCACGGCCTTGAATCTTTATTATTACTCGATCGAAGAATTGATACAGCCTGAACCAGATGGACAAGGTAAATTTAAGTCTAAAAACAGTGGTAATCAGGAAGCGTTTGGTTTGGAATTTGAATGGAACTGGCAGCTACATGAACAGTTTTTTTTCAGTGGCAATTATGCCTGGGTTAATGCCCGTGACAAAGATGCCGGACAAGCAGTTGCTGGCGTTCCGGAACAGCAGCTGTATGTAGCGGCGTTGTGGGAATTTATGCCCGGATGGTCATTACAAAGCCAATTAAAATGGGTTGGCAAAAGAACCAATGAACCTAGAGATAATCGCAAAAATTTAAAAGATTATGAAACGATTGATCTGACATTACGAGGCCAAAAAATTCTGGGATATGTTGATTTTCAGGCATCGGTACGGAATGTTTTTAACAAACATGCCAGAGAGCCAGCGGTAGCGGCATTGCGGGATAATATTCCAACACCGGGTAGAAGTTTTTATTTTGAGGCCAGTCTTTATTTTTAATTTATGTTATAAATCTGGCCGTGCAACAACAATATCTGATCAATTCAGAAGACAAGTTATTACTGATTTCAGAATTTTTAGCCAAGCAAGAGGCCGATTATTTCTTTGAAAAACTTGTCAAATCGATAAACTGGCAGCAGGAAGAGATTGTTATTAGTGGAAAAAAAGTGTTGGTTCCACGGCTGGTATGTTGGTACGGTGATGTTGGGGCGAGTTATACCTATTCTGGCGTAAACCATCAGCCACAAGCCTGGACTGAAGAATTGTTAGAAATAAAAAGCCGAATAGAGACATTTTGTGGTTTTACTTTTAATAGTGTTTTGGCAAATTTATATCGGGATGGTACAGACTCAATGGGCTGGCACGCCGATAAGGAAAAAGAATTAGGGGTGAATCCGGCGATCGCGTCAATGAGTTTCGGTGAAAAACGCCTGTTTAAGATCCGCCATAACAAAACTTCAGAAACATTCGATATTCAATCGTCACATGGTGATTTGTTTTTGATGAGTGGTGCGGTTCAGCACCACTGGCGGCATTGCGTACCGAAAACCAAGCAACCGAAACAACCGCGAATCAACTTGACCTTTAGAAAGATAATCCGACAGCCTCCTAGGTTTGGTATTTAATAGCTTTATCACCAATATCAGTTCGATAAAATGCGTCTTGCCAGTGAATTTGATTGACTAGTTCGTAAGCTTGGTTTTTAGCTTGGGCTATGTTATCACCAAGAGCACAGGCGCATAATATCCTTCCTCCTGAAGTAACGATCTCATTATTCTTCAGTTGGGTACCGGCATGAAAAACCTTGGTGTCGGTTGTTTCGGTATCAGGTAAGCCATGAATGGTATAGCCTTTCTGATAAGTTTCCGGGTAACCGCCTGATGCCATAACCACGCCAAGAGATGCTCTGGTGTCCCATTCAGTGGTTATTTGGTCAAGTTTCTGGTTTAAGGCTGCAAGACAAAGTGCGGAAAGATCACTTTTGAGCCGCATCATTATAGGTTGAGTTTCCGGATCGCCAAAACGGCAGTTATACTCCAGAACCTTGATATCGCCCCGTTTGCTAATCATTAGTCCCGCGTATAGAAAACCGGTGTAAGGGGTTCCATCATTGATTAACCCGGACAGCGTTGGCTCAATAATTTCATCCATGATTTTTTTATACAGTCCTTCAGTGACTAAAGGTGCCGGAGAATATGCCCCCATGCCGCCGGTATTTGGACCTAGGTCGCCATTATCACGGGCTTTGTGGTCTTGTGAAGTTGCCATTGGCAATGCCTGTTTGCCATCTGCAATGACGATAAAACTGACTTCTTCCCCTTCAAGGAATTCTTCGATGACTACCCGATGGCCGGCATCACCAAACACATTCCCGGCCAGCATATCTTCAATAGCATCAATGGCCTGTTGCTCGGTTTGTGCAACAATTACGCCTTTTCCTGCCGCCAGGCCGTCTGCCTTAACAACAATAGGAGCACCTTTTTCCTGAATATAGTTAATTGCAAGCTGTTGGTCAGTAAAGGTTTGATATTCGGCAGTCGGAATGTTGTGCCTGGCCATAAAGTTTTTGCAAAAGGATTTCGAGCCTTCAAGTTGCGCCGCTTGAGCGGTTGGTCCGAAACAATTCAGTCCGAATTTTTGAAATTCGTCAACAATACCGTTAACCAATGGAACTTCTGGGCCAATTATAGTCAGCTCTATCTGGTTTTGTTTTGCAAATTCAACCAAGCCTGAGATGTCGTTAGCCTCAATATTTACGTTTTCAATGCCATGTTCAAGAGCAGTGCCAGCATTACCAGGCGCAACAAAAACCTTGGAGACTTGATCAGATTGCCGGGCTTTCCACGCCAGTGCATGTTCTCGGCCACCGCTTCCTACGATGAGTATTTTCATAGTGTTTGATAAAAGAAAGGTGTGTTTAGGATGCTACTATTTTTTTAACGTTTTAAAGGGGGGATTAATGCCTGAAGTGACGCATGCCAGTGAAAACCATCGTCATATTATGTTCGTCTGCTGCTGCGATTACTTCATTATCACGCATTGAGCCTCCAGGTTGAATGACGGCAGTAATTCCAGTTTCCGCGGCTGAATCAATGCCATCCCGAAAAGGAAAGAATGCATCTGATGCCATCACTGAACCAACAACTTCAAGGTTTTCATCGGCTGCTTTGATTCCTGCAATTTTTGCCGAGTAGACTCGGCTCATTTGTCCGGCGCCAATGCCAATTGTTTGGCCGTCTTTGCAATAGACAATGGCATTGGATTTAATAAACTTCGCCACTTTCCAGGCAAATAACAGGTCGTCTAATTCTTGGTCGGTCGGTGCACGTTTAGTAACTGTTTTAAGCTCAGCAGCACTAATTTTTCCGTGGTCACTATCTTGCACCAATAATCCGCCGGCAACTCTTTTAAAATCCAGGGAAGGCTCATCCCCGCTGGTCCAGATACCGGATTCCAACACCCGAATATTGGTCTTATTTGAAAGTTGCGTAAGTGCAGCTTCAGAAATAGTTGGGGCGATAATAACCTCAACAAATTGCCGATCGAGGATTGCTTTTGCTGTTGTCTCATCTAATTCCTGGTTAAAAGCAATAATACCTCCGAAAGCAGAAGTCGGATCAGTTGCAAAAGCCAGGTCATAAGCATTCAGGATGCTGTCAGCTTGTGCTGCGCCACAAGGGTTGGCATGTTTTACAATAACACAAGTGGGCTGGTCTGAAAACGATTTAACGCATTCAAGGGCAGCATCGGCATCGGCTATATTATTATAAGATAACGCCTTGCCCTGGTGTTGAGTAGCTGCAGAAATGGTACCAGAAGGGGGCGTTTTTTCCTGATAAAAGGCAGCCTGTTGATGTGGATTTTCACCATAACGTAGCGATTGTCCGTGGTGAAATTGCAGGTTTAAAGTTTCTGGAAACTTGGTATCGTTGATTTTGCTAAGATAACTGGCAATAACAGTGTCGTATCTTGCCGTATGGGAAAAGCTTTTCTGAGCCAGTTTAAAGCGGGTTTGTTCACAAAGTTTGGAATCGTTTGTGCGTAACTCTGTTAAGATTTCGTGATAATCATCCGGATCAATGATAACTGCAACATCATTATAATTTTTCGCCGCTGCGCGGATCATTGTAGGGCCGCCGATATCAATATTCTCAATTGCAGTGGCCAGATCGCACCCAGGTTTAGCGATAGTTTGCTCAAATGGATATAAATTAACAACAACCATATCAATTGGTTTGATGCCATTGGTAGCCATGATCTCGTCATCAATTCCACGGCGACCTAAAATACCGCCATGTACTTTGGGGTGAAGGGTTTTTAATCGACCATCCATCATTTCGGGAAAGGCGGTATAATCCGAGATTTCAATGACAGGGATATCGTTTTCGGCTAAAATTCGCGCTGTACCTCCCGTGGATAGAATCTCAACACCTAGTTGAGATAATGACTGGCAGAACTCGACAACGCCGGTTTTATCAGAAACACTGACCAATGCGCGTGCAATCAGTTTTTTCATATTTCTCCCGAAAGCTCAATGCTAAAAAACCAAAAATTATAACATGTCTGGATTTGAGGGAGGAAGGGAGTATTTTTGTTTAATATCCTAGTGATTTATGGATATCGTATAGATGACCTTCACGTTCAAGAATCATTACTTGTCTTTGGAAAAGGGGAAAAATCTGTAAGAACGGGATAAGCAATTGAAACCGCAAGACACGCGTGAATACTTACATGAAGCTCTCTATCGCGATAGAATATCTTGCTATTTCAGTGATTTATCTGTGTTCTGGGGGGATTGTATTTTTGTACTTAAGATAATTTTATTCAAAGAAAGCTACTTTCCGACTGCATCTTGATGTTCTTACGTGAAAGGTACGCTGCATGCCTGATTGTAGTTTTGACGATTCCTTAAAATAGATTTTGCTGGTGTCAGCTGAGACCGTATTGGTCCATTTTCTTCCGTAAAGTACTACGACTTAGGCCGAGTGTTTTTGCTGCTTTGGTTTGGTTATGACCAAGATTTTCAAGAGTCGCTTCGATAAGCGGCTTTTCGACTTCTCGGAGGACAAGTTCGTAAAGGTTTGTTGATTCAAATCCATTGAGTTGCGAAAAATAATTATCAACCGCTATTTTAACTTGACCGGATAATGGTAAATCTCCAGTCCGTCGGCTTTTAATCGTGACAAAGTCATTGTTTTGATTTTGTTGTGAAGTTTCCATAGTTAAGCTATTTGACCAAGTTTGAGTTGCTGAAAAACGTTCATTACGAGTGCCAGTTGATCATTACTATGATCCGTCTGGTATATTTTTTTTATAATTGTCGGTGGTATTTTCCATAGGCCATTAAAGTACCAGCCAATATGCTTACGAGCTATTCTAACACCGCTTTGGTTGCCATAGAAGCGATAAAGCGATTCAAGATGTGAATGGACAATCGCCTGTATTTCCTGAACAGGAGGCGAGGGGGCTTTGACTCCAGTCTCAATAAGACTTTGTATTTCCCTGAAAATCCAGGGTTTTCCCTGTGCTGAACGACCGATCATAACTGCATCAGCACCAGTGAATTGCAATACTGTTTTGGCTTTTTCCGCGGAATCAATATCACCATTGGCAATAATCGGAATGTTGACAGCATGTTTAACTTTTCTGATGGTTTCATACTCTACGGTATTTTTGAAGCCACAGGCTCGAGTGCGGCCATGAACAGCTAATGCAACAATGCCTTGCTGCTCGGCAATTTTAGCAATGTTCAGGGCATTTCGGCTGTTTTGATCCCATCCAGTTCTAATTTTTAAAGTAACTGGTACTTCTACACTATTAACGACTTTACTCAGTATTTTTTGGACTAACAATTCATCACGTAATAAAGCAGATCCCGCGGCGACAGAACAAACTTTCTTGGCCGGGCAGCCCATATTAATATCAATGATTTGGGCGCCGCGAGCAACATTGAATTTCGCGGCTTCAGCCATTTGCAGTGGATCCGCTCCCAGTATCTGGACCGAGATGGGTCCTGGTTCGTTTTGATGATCAGTTTTAAGTAAAGTCCGTTTATGCGTACGTAGAGCGGGGTTTGAGGCCACCATTTCAGACACAGTCAAACCAGCTCCAAGTTTTTTGCATAACTTCCTGAATGGCTGGTCGGTAACTCCAGCCATTGGCGCTAAAATCAGATTGTTTTTTAGTTTATATGGGCCAATTAGCACTTGTGGATGACAGGCAATATAAGTAATGATTTACCGTTATTATCCAAAAATCGACAATAAAAACAAGCATCTTTTATTAAAAAATGTAAGTTTCAGCGGAATATAAATGTAGGCGCTGACTTTTTTAGAGACGATTTAGTTCCTGCTCGAATAGATTTTCAATATGCTCAGCAGTATATTTTTTTTCCAAATATCTAACCGTGAAATGCGCTTCAGCGATTTCCTGAAAATACCGGATAAACAGGAGATTGATAGAAGCGCCACCAATAGCGCCAATAACTGGAATCGATTGTGCGACAACCTTTTCTGAAACCGGAATGCTGAAGCGGGCCGCTATCGTTTTTAAAAACTTTACCAGTGCTGGAGAGCTTTGCTTGCCCAATTCCTGGGCAGTCAGACGGGAAGCGGCATCGGAAATAGACTTTGCCAATAACGACCGAATTGCATAATAACCAGTCTCGCCATCATTTTCTGATGTCGTACCTTGGCTTAGGGCAAAAACCTCCAGACAGGCGAGTTTGGTTTCCGGACTATTAATATCTTCACCCAGGCAGCGGGCAATTTCCGCAATTGAGCGTAGCATGATGGTAGTCGAGATGGGTAGTTCCACAGCCAACGCAGGCAGGCCAAATGCGCCTCCTGCTGCACCACTAATACCTGCAAGAAGCTGGTGGGTTTTTTTTCTGGGATTATGGTATTTTTGGGTGGCTAAGGTCAAAAGTGCACTATCGAGTGATTTTTCAAGAGCAGTATGGGTGATGGAAGTCAAAGATTTTGTTAGTTTTTCTGGTAACAGATGGGTTGTTTGTTCGATAGTTTCGGCGGCAGATTTGGTGATTTTTCTGGTAAAACCTGGGTGTGACAGAATGTTTACGGAATCGGCCAGTTTTTGTTGATCTTCTGGAGAGAGAATCATGGGATATTTGTTGTTAATGGCTCATATGCAGCATTTTAGTGTTCAGGATAATTTCAGCGTAACCGCCTCTGAAGCCTAAAAAGCTAATGCCTGTATACATGGTGTTTGCTCCCATAACAATCATGATAATTGCAGCTGATTTTAACATGTAACCGCGAAATTTTGTTCCGAGTTTGGCGAAGGCAAAAGTGATAAATAACATGGTCGGCAAAGTTCCCAGTCCTAGCGACAGCATCATCAGACCTCCCTTCAGAGGTGAACTGGCAGTGGTAGCATTTACAGCCATGGCAAAGGTTAATGGGCAGGGCATAACACCGTTCAGCATACCTCCTAATGCGGCGCCGGTAGATGAACCGCGTTTGGCCGCAGCGAGGAAGATTTTATGAATAATTTTGGTAGGCAACAGATTCATTGAAAACTGCCATCGAGTGATCCCCAAAATGCCCAGAGCGAGCATAATGACAAGAAAGCCGATAAATATCTGTAAAAATCCTTGAATTTTACCAATCAGGCCGGTTGACACTAGGGCGAAGCCAAGTGTGGCGGCGAACAAGCCGATAATAGTGTAAATGCTGATTCTGGCAAGATGATAAGTGATATAGGGCCAAACTGATTTTTTCCCGGTTTTCATAAAAAAACCGGAAACCAGTGCGCCACACATTCCCATACAATGGCCACTACCAAAAAATCCGACTAATAGGGCCGGTACAAAAACGGCATAGTCAGTCATCATGCTTTACTTTTGCAAAGGAAATTTAAAAGATTAAAGGTGATTAAGGTTTTGTTAGATGATTTATTTAACATAGACTAATTA
>JALXCS010000087.1 GCA_026990815.1 Methylomonas sp.
GTGTGTGATTTCTTCTTTTCTTGCTCATTGTTTTTTCCTCTCTTTTTGGATATTACAATAAAGCAGTTTTATCACTTAAGCCTCTGTCTGGTTTCTTAGGGCCATTTCTCTTTTCACAAAAACTGGGCACTCTAAATAAGGCGTTCTTAAACGCGATAGCTATAGAAGCAGCAAAATGTGTATGTGCTCAGTCATGATTATTATTACTGACGATACTATCATTCGTTAAACTTCTTAAGTTGTCCACATTGTGGTTTGGGTAGAGCAGTTACAATTATAAAAAGTCTTAGAAACTAAATCCTTTGTTTGTTGCCTCAGTATTATAAGTTTTTATTTTGGGGAGAGTTACTGTGGATTTAAAAAATGAACTTAAGGAATTGTCTAGTACTTTAAGTCAGCAGCGTGATGAAATTGAGCTTCAATTACATCTTGCCAGTATGGAAGTAAAAGATGAATGGCAACATGCTGAAAAATATTGGGGCCAATTCATTGATGCATTGGGAATTATCAATGACGACACCAAGGAAGTCAGTGCCGAGCTGATTCATGCAACCAAGGTAATCGGTGATGAGTTAATACAAGTTTATAAGAGGATATTGCATAGTTTCCAATAAATAATGATGTTACTCTAACACACGTTGTACAAGTATTATCTCATTAATAATAACTTTTGTAGGGGGGGAACCATGAAATTAGCATTTCACGGAGCTGACCAAAATGTAACGGGATCTTGTCACCTGATTGAAGCATTAGGTAAAAAAATTCTGATTGACTGTGGCCTTTACCAGGGAGGTCGAGAAATGGATGAAGAAAATTCTGAGCCCTTTGGTTTCGATCCCGCTGAAATTGATTATTTATTGCTGACTCATGCCCATTTGGACCACTGTGGCCGTATTCCGCTTTTGGTAAAACGTGGGTTTACCGGGGAAATCATTTCAACAGCAGCATCATTTGAACTGGCCAGACTGGTGTTAATGGATTCGGCCAAATTACAGGAAGATGAAGCCCGGTATAAATCAAAAAAAGCCTCACGACGTGGTAAAAAGGAAACTATTGAACCTCTTTATGACGTAGTCAATGCCTTAAATAGTTTTGGGTTTTTTGGCAGATCAGCTTATTATAAGATGCCATTGACTATTGTTGAGGGAATTCAGGCCACTTTTATCAATGCCGGCCATATTCTGGGTTCTGCGTCTATTGATCTGGAAGTTATCGAGAATAGTATAAAACATCGTATTTTGTTTTCAGGGGATTTGGGGTATGACGACCGAGCTATAATTCGAAATCCATCTGCGCCACCTCATGTGGATATTGTTGTGATGGAAACCACGTATGGAGATAGAAACCATAAAACTTTAAATCCCACGCTGGATGAATTTTATACAGCCATCAGTAAAACTATTGGCCAGGGAGGAAATGTCATCATTCCAAGTTTCGCTTTGGAACGCGCCCAGGAATTACTTTATTTCATCCGTGAAGGTATCGAGCAAGGACGGTTGCCCCACTATTTACCAGTATTTCTGGATTCCCCAATGGCTATTTCGGCCACTGAAATTTTCCGCCGGCATCCGGAATGTTTCGATAAGGAAACTTTCAAGATTTTTTCATCAGGTAATGACCCTTTGTCTTTTCAAGGTCTGCGTTTCACAAAAGAAACGGCAGAATCAATGGCGATTAATAATATTACTGGTGGTGCAGTGATTATTGCAGGCTCAGGAATGTGTACTGGAGGCAGGGTAAAACATCACTTGAAGCATAATTTATGGAATGCTCATAATTCTGTCATATTCGTCGGTTATGCTGCCCAGGGAACATTGGCACGAAAGATTGTAGATGGTGCAAAAAGCGTGAAGATCTTTGGAGAGGAAATTCCAGTACAAGCGGCTATTTATACCATTGGTGGTTTTTCTGCCCATGCAGATCAAAAAGTACTATTAGATTGGCATCGACAAACCGGAAACCCCAAAACAACTTTTTTGGTTCATGGCGATAAAGATGTCATGAAAATATTTGCAAAAAAACTACATAACACACGGGTTGAAATTCCAGCATTGCACCAGCATTATAAACTTGAAGACTGGTTATAAGGTCTTGCTCAATGTAAGAAAGTAATTGTAGGCAACCAACCATCACAAGCTTTAGAAATCATAATTCAATGGCTTGCAAAACATTACCAAAATGAGCTGCGAAAGAATTGCCAGTGGCAGATATAATTTGCTGAACAATGACGATACAGATTGATGACAACTATATCTGATTCAAATCCACAGGGAAAAGGATTGGTGCCAATTATGGACATGCTGTTAGTGCATCGTCATTTCGTCAATATTCCCGCAAAAAAGATTGAACAGATCACAGCCGAACTTTTCACCTCACTTTTTATTTTACAAAGTGAATTTAAATTTCGAATTGTCACGAATCGATCCTATTGGTTATATCGAAATCAAGAAACCTTTAGGTTGTCTATCATTCATCCAAGAGAATGGAAGAACAGTAGCTTTGGAGAGTTTGTTGGCGAATGTATTTTGCAAAATGACCTGACCTGGACGTTAATATTAAGTGAACAAGCCGCTCAAGATGAAGAATTAATCGACTATATCAATTCGGAAAAAACAGCATTCAAAAAGCAATTGTTGCAACAGACACAATTAACCCAAGCGTTACCAGTTTATGAGGCGAATTTACCTTTTTATCAACGTGCCCTTGCAAATGGTTTGGCCTGTTCCTTAAAAATTTCTATGGTTAAGAGCCAAATTCTCCAGCTTGATTTTAAATCAGCACTGACTAGCAGTAATAAGGGAATACCCTTGCAAATAGATGATTGGGAGGTTAAGTAAATTATGGTTCTTTTTATTGCACGACTTAAAATTCAGAATAAATTCTAAACAAATGGGCAGCTTTCTGGAGTTTCACAAAAAGCTTGCTAGTTCAGGATACTTTGAACTCCAGATTTCTTGAGTATTTTTCATAACATATTGAATAAATAGCACCATAGCTGGTGATAGAATTTTTTTCTTATGATGAACTAAATACCAGTTACGAATGATGGGCATTTTTTCAACCTGAAGAATGATTACCTGTTTCAGGGCCAGCTCTTGCTGTAAAGTATGCAACGAGATGATGCCCAAACCGAGTCCAGCCGCAACGGCTTGTTTAATTGCTTCATTACTGGGCATTTCCATTGAGGTTTTTAACTGAATTCCATGTTCGCCAAAAAATCGTTGCATGGCAATTCGTGTTCCAGAGCCAGGTTCTCTCACCACAAATTTGTTTTTCATCAATTCATGTAGACTTATTTTTTGTTTTCCGTCTAAGGGATGGCCTGGGGGGGCAATGATGACCAGCGGGTTTTTCATAAAAGCTTTAGTGACCAAGTCGAGTTTCAACGGTGCTTGACCCATAATTGCCAGGTCGGTTGTGAGATCCTTTAGGCTTTCCAATAATCCTTCCCGATTATGAATTTCCAGATGAAAACTGATACCAGGATGCAGTTTACTAAATTGTGCCAATACTAAAGTAACGAATTGATTGGCTGTTTCCGGGACGACTAGATTAAGATGACCTTCCTCCGCTCCAGCTAATTTTGCTAATTGCTGCTCGAGAATATTGTGAGAAGCCAGCATTTTTTCTGCATAGTCTTTTACGATGATTCCTGCTTGGGTAAGGGTAAATTTTTTCCCGTTTTTTTCCAGTAGCGGCATACCGATTAAAGATTCAATTTGCTTAATCTGCATGGAAACAGCGGGCTGGCTTAAATGAAGAAATTCAGCAGCGTGAGTGATACTCTGCTGTTTTGCCACGCAGGCAATGATTTCCAATTGGCGGAAGGTGATATGAAGGCTCATACATAGATAATACCTTATGTAATTAATAAAAAACATTGATTTTACTTATGTATAAAATAAATCCATGATGTCATACAACATCAATATTTTTTGAAGAGGGCTAATATCATGGATCAATCAAATCGATATGCAGACTTGACATTATCTGAGTCACAGCTGATTGCAGATGGCGAGCATGTGCTAGTAACTTATATCATGAAGCCTAAAGTAGGCTACGACTATCTGGTAACTGCTGCTCATTTTGCGGCTGAATCCTCAACTGGAACAAATGTCTCAGTAAGTACCACGGACGATTTCACTAAAAGTGTCGATGCGCTGGTTTATGAAATAGATGAACAGAAGGAAATAACCAAGATCGCTTATCCGGTCGATTTGTTCGATTTTAATATGATTGATGGTCGGGCCATGCTGGCTTCATTTTTGACTTTGACTATCGGCAACAATCAGGGAATGGGTGATGTCGAATATGCAAAAATGCATGATTTTTATTTTCCACCAAAGTATCTCAGTAAATTTGACGGAGTATCGACAACGATAAGGGATTTATGGCGAATATTAGGTCGGCATCAGGTTAATGGTGGCTTTATCGTTGGCACCATTATTAAACCTAAGTTAGGTCTTCGGCCTGAACCATTTGCAAATGCCTGTTACGACTTTTGGTTGGGAGGCGACTTTATAAAAAATGATGAACCGCAAGGGAATCAGAGGTTTGCACCTATCAAAGAAACCATTCCTCTAGTTGCTGATGCTATGCGTAGAGTTCAAGATGAAACTGGAGAGGCAAAATTATTCTCTGCCAATATTACTGCGGATGACTACCACGAAATGATTGCGAGAGGTGAATTTATACTTGAAACTTTTGCTGGGAATGCTGATCATGTGGCTTTTCTGGTTGATGGCTATGTAGCGGGACCACATGCTATCACTACTGCACGACGCCATTTCCCGGATCAATATTTGCATTATCACCGTGCTGGACATGGTGCGGTTACTTCTCCTCAAAGTAAGAGAGGCTATACTGCTTTCGTATTGTCGAAAATGGCACGTTGTCAGGGGGCTTCTGGGATCCACGTAGGAACAATGGGTTTTGGAAAAATGGAAGGGGAAAGTGCAGATAAAAATATTGCTCATATGATTGAGCAGGATGTTGCAGAAGGACCATTCTATAAGCAGGAGTGGTTAGGTATGAATCCGACAACACCAATTATTTCAGGCGGTATGAATGCCATCCGAATTCCTGGTTTCTTTAAGAACTTGGGTCATTCAAATTTAATTTTGACTGCTGGGGGAGGTTGTTTTGGTCATCTTGATGGTGCCAAAGCAGGTGCGACCTCTTTACGACAAGCTGAACAATGCTGGAAACAGGGTGCTGACCCTGTTGAATTTGCAAAAGAACATAAAGAATTTGCCCGAGCTTTCGAATCTTTTAGCGAAGACGCAGACAGGTTGTATCCGGGGTGGCGAGAAAAACTAAAATAATGTTTTTAGCCATTACTTATTAAAATATATTTAGCAGGTACTAACATGGACCCCTTTTCCTTTTGGCAGGTTTTTGGTAAAGAATTAAAAAATGGAACGGAAATAGATATGGAGACTTTGTTAATACAAGTAGAAGAATTGGCTGTTGATGTTTCAAAAAATATTATTCTTCCATACTTTGGATGTGCTCATGAAACGAAAAAAAAGGATGGTTCGTTATTAACAGAGATTGATGTACAAGCGCATACTGAACTTATCAGGAAATTGACTCAAATAGTTGACTTCCCAGTGTTAAGTGAAGAGCTAACAGTCTCAGAGCAACAAGCAATTTTAAATATGGAATGTCAGAGTTACTGGTGCATTGACCCAATCGATGGAACTTCAAACTTTGTGGCTGGGATTCCATATTGGTGCGTTAGTATTGCTCTAGTCGTAGAGGGACAGGTCAAATTGGGGGTGGTTTATGATGCTAACCGAAATGAATGTTTTTCAGCGACAATTAGCAGTGCAACATTCCTAAACAGGCAACCATTACAGTTAAATAAACCAAAAACGACGATTACGGAGTTGAAAGACTGCATGGCTATGATTGATTTTAAACGATTGCAGTCAATTATTGCTCAAAAGATAGTTACCAATCCACCATACCGATCGCAACGTAGTTTTGGCGCCAGTGCCCTTGATCTATGTTGGATTGCAGCCGAACGTTGTCAAGTATATCTTCATGGCCATCAAAAATTGTGGGATCATGCCGCCGGTTTACTTATTCTTCATCAGTCGGAAGGACGGGCAGAAACTTTTCAAGGCGATACTGTTTTCAAAAACAATTTAGAACCCAAGTCGGTGATGGCAGCGAGTAATGAATTGTTAATGAGCAAGTGGAAAGCTTATTACCAAGAGATAGAATACTAATATTCAAACCAAAATTAGGGTTAAGGTTTTGTAATGGGTTAGATAATTGCGCAATTGAACAAGAGGTATACTTATGTCCAGGAAGCATCCGATAATTGCAGTAACAGGTTCATCAGGAGCTGGAACGTCAACGGTTAAGAATGCCATGGAGCATATTTATCGTCGAAATAATTTTAAAGCCGTGATTGTCGAAGGAGACAGTTTTCATAAGTACAACAGGGAAGAAATGAAACAGGCAATTGAAAAAGCAGCTGGAAAGTGCCGAACGCTAAGTCATTTTGGTCCGGAGGGAAACGATTTTGGTTTGCTTGAAGAGCTTTTTAAGCAATATAGTGATACGGGAACTGGTAAAATCAGAAAATATTTGCATAATGAAGAAGAGGCTAAATCCCATCATCAAAAGCCAGGTACTTTTACTCCATTTGAAAAGATACAGGAAGGATCAGATCTGCTTTTTTATGAAGGTTTGCACGGTGGTGTTAAGTGTCAGGATATTGATATTAGCCAATATGTTGATTTGTTAATTGGAATAACTCCTATGGTTAATTTGGAATGGATTCAAAAAATACATCGGGATTCCAATGAGCGTGGGTATAGCACTCAAAGTATTACCGAAACTATACTTAGGCGTATGTATGATTATGTGCATTATATGATGCCGCAATTTACACATACTCATATCAATTTTCAGAGAGTGCCCACTGTCGATACTTCCAATCCATTCATCGCCAGAACCATCCCAACCCTTGATGAGAGTTTTGTGGTAATCAGGTTTGGAACTGAGTTATGGAAACAAATTGATTACACCTATTTACTTTCCATGCTGCATGGATCATTCATGTCCCGAAAAAATACTATCGTGGTTCCGGGAGGCAAAATGGAATTTGCATTTGAAATGATTGTTGAACCTTTAGTAATCAATCTGGTAACAAAAGGAAAATTAGAATGGAGTTGGCCGACGAAGGTTGGAGACTAGAAATCTGGTTTTTACCAAAGGTAACAAGTTAGGTAGAAAAATTCTTTGTCATTTGCATGTTATGCTGAGCCCATCACCATAGGGGCTAATATATGAATACTGAAATTCAGACTATTATTGAGCACTATCATTCGGACAAAACCCGCCTCGTTGATAGGGTATAGCTACAAATTGATGTAAATAATTCTTTCAATAAAACAGCAAGTTTGTTAGTCTTTCTCGAAACAACATGAGAAGGGTGTGCAGACATGTCAGTGAAGATT